>JAKPRU010000787.1 GCA_029557025.1 Candidatus Omnitrophota bacterium
TGAATGTTGTACAGCTCCCGGGAACTTTCCTCAAATCCGCTGGAAAGGTCAATTTCCTGCCCTGATTCATCCGTTCCCAGCGTATCCAGCCCTTGCACATCCAGGAATCGGGTTCGCGTCGTTTGGGTCTGATTGAAAAAAAGGAATCCGAGCACATCCGCGATATCCGTCACGGGGATGTGCTGAATGCGATAGGTTTCAATCAGGACATCCTGCTGTGCTTCCCCACGGATACTGGCCAGATAATCGCTGACCCGCTTGAGATTCGCGGGCGTATCGACAACATCAATCGTTCCGCGTTCCTCATTGGGGAACATCCTTCGCCCCTTGAGGATGGCCTCCTGTTTGCCGGTTCCATACAGCATCGTCTCGAGGACCTCAACCACCGCGCGGGTTGTCTGAACACGCCGGTCCAGATCCTCTTCCCGTTGACCGATATCGAACATATCGGTGACGGCGAAATGCTGCGCGCTGAGTTCTCCTTCTTCCAGTTGGCTTTGGATCTGTTTATCTTGCAGGATTTGCTCCACGACGGAGATGTTTTCCGGGTAATCCACGACGATCAACGTATTATCGGGACTGAGGTAGAGTCGACGTCCTTCTCCCGTCAAACCGCCGTATTGCCCGACATCCTGATACAAACGGAGTTCAATAATCCGATACAGTTTCTTTGCCGTTTCGGGGTGAAGCTGATAAATCCGTGTAACCAGCGGGCGATCTTCCTGGGCGATGGAGGGCATGTGATCCAGGAATTCCTGGACCTTCTCAAGGTTGTTTTCCGAATCTGTGACTACGAGGGAGCGGGTCCGATCGTTGAGGAACAGCTCCTTGCCGGGCACTTTCATGGAGCCGTCGGCCCCGTAAAGGATTGTGCGAAGGTCCTTGCTGGAATCTTCGAGGGTTTTCGGATCCTCCAGGATGGCTTTCAGGGTTTTGTACTGTGCCTCGGAAAGAGGGAAGATACGGGTTTTGAATCCCCGTTTTACGACGATCGTGTCGCCTTTGCGTTCCCATATAAAGCCGTAGTTTTCCTGAATCAGATTCAGGATTTCACGAATGCTTGTGTCTTTATCTACACGGAAATTGACCTTACCGGCAACACCTTCCCCGATGACCATTTTCAGTCCGCAGAGATTCGACAGGGTATTGAGGACATCGCTGATATCGGAATCGCCCTTGGTCTCATACCCGTATTTCAGTTCGAGTTTTTCTTCCCAGGCTTTTTCCTGCGCGTCAAGAGATTCTTTTTCCTGTTTCGCTTTGAGGGCCTTTTCATACTCTTCTTTGGAGGTGGCAAGGGCTTCCCGTGTGGGCCCGTGATCGGGATAAATCTTTTGAGCGTCCTTCCAGGTTTCAACGGCCTTGATGACATCGCCTGCGCGGTAATAGGTCATGCCTTCCTGGAATTTCTCGCTCGCGGAAGAGGAGAGCGCTTGTATCCGCGCGGCATCCGCTGCTGCCTGGCGGGCCTGTTCTTCCTGGGTGAGTTGGCTGCGCAAGGCAGCGGCCTCATCCAGCATTTTGGACAGTTGAGGCTGATCGGGGAATTGAGTCTGAGCTTCCCGCAGCACCTTTTCGGCCTCGGCGGGCTGTCGGGCATCCAGGTAAATGCGGGCTTTTTCCAGCGCCCGATCCAGGGCCGACTGGGTGGTTTCGTTCAATGTTTCCTTTGCACTGCTCTTTGTCACGGAGGGGGCAGCCGGAGTGACCTCGTATCCGAGGCGGCGGAGTCGTTTGAGACGGCGCTGGGCACGCTCATGAGCCGGCGACAGACGCAAAACCTCATTGTACGCTTCGATCGCTTTTTGGATCTCGCCTTCCTTCTCCAAGGCCAGTGCTTTTTCATACACCGCCTCAACGTCGCCGGATGAACCCGTGGCTCCGACGATTGCCATCGGAGCGATCGCACCCCGCGTCACGAGAGCCGCGTGCGCTCCGCCCGCAAAGGCCAAACCAATCATCGAAAACGTAGTCAGGCAATAGAAGAATGAGGTGGGTGTGACGAAAGGCCGAGTTGATACGGCTCGGTTCACCTTATCCATCGAGGCTACTCCTTTTGACAATACCAAGCCTCCAGCTCGGTTTGGTCAAATCGTGTATTTGTTAAGTCAGGCAACGTTAATCAGTTCCGTATCTCCAACCGGACAAATCCCGAGCCCTCCACCGGCAGGCCACATTACCTCCACGCAGATCCCCTGGCTGTCTATTCCCGATCACAGCGATTCGGCGCAATCGGGGCTTTGCCTTCAGGGGGGAGGGTCCATCGCCAATAACCGGAAAACCCCACAGTCCTTCTGCCATCTCCTTGTTTCGAATTCTATGGGATATGGAATTCGGACGGTGCATACTCCGGCGGTTTGGACAATATAACAGTGTGTTTCTTGCTGTCAACTTGTCCTAACACAAAGCCGGAGGGATCTTTTCTTTTCAGGTCAAGGGTCAATGGAACATCTTTTCCGTCTGCCTTGCTTTTCAGCGTGATTCGGTATCGATTCCCCACCCGATTGAACGAGACGAGATCGTAAGCCGTGTTGAGGGCCGGCATCGGTTTGGCTCGGCGCAGTTTCTCTTCTATCTGAAGCAGTTGAGTGCGATCTCTTTCGGTGAGGAGGGGGCCGAGAGTCAAAGCCTGAACGACCTGCTCCAGAACCGCCTCTTTTTTGGCCTCATCGTAAGCGGCCGTATCCCCTTTCGCGATGGCTTCCGTTATGCGATTCAATTCCTTGCCGGCCGATCCGATCACGGCGCTCAAATACGAGAAAAGCATCTCCACTTGGGCCGTTGCGAGAATCCCGTTGTCGGGGTGACGGGAGCAGAGGGCCGCGAATGACTTGATCTGCGCATTGGCTGTGTTGAAATCACCTTGTGCGACGGCATTGGCGACCGAGGTTCGTACTTGTTCCGCAACGGTTTCGGCGGAATCAACCAGCATCTTGTCGGTATTATCCGTAAGCGTCTGCAACTCGGTTCGACGTGCCGCGGGGACCACAGAGAAGTCGGGATCGACTTGCTGGGCTTCCTGCAAAATTTCCCGTGCCTGGCCCAGGACAGGCAGAAGGGTTGTGGCGTTGTTCGGGCCTTGTTGCGCGGCAGTACTCAGCGCCGTTGTGATCTGGTTGAACGTGGCTGCCAACCGATCTCGTTTCAACTTGGTGACCGTCTGTTCGATTTCCGTTGCCAGGCTGGATACTTCTTTGAATCGATCCTGCCCCATGGCCTCTCCCTTCGGATCGGCCTCGATCAGGTTTTTCAATGCCACCAATGCCGGTTCGTAAAGATCAATCGCCCGGTCCGGAGAGGAGGAGACCAAGGCGGCCGCTTGTTCGGAATTCTGACGCACCTGTGCAAGCGTTGTTTCCAGGTTCCGCAGATTCAAGCGCTGCTCGGCCATTCGAATATACTCGGAAGGACGGACCGGGTACTCGATACGAGTCTCTGTTACATCCAGGCGAAGCAGGCGATTGAACTGCTGAATGGCCTGTTCATATTTTTCATTTTTGAACAGCTCCTCCCCCTTTTGATACATCTGTTGGACTTCCTGACGGAGGCGCAGCTGTTCCGCCGGCGTTCCGAAAGGATTCTTCAGTCGGTTGTAAACAGCAGGAGAACGCTTGTTTTCGAGCTCCTGGACCAGTTTTGTCGAATCCAGAGCTTGCGACTTGCTCCCGCCTCCTTTCACGCCTTCCACTTCCATTCGAATCCGATCTTCGACCGTCATAGAAAGCGTACCCTGCATCCGGGTATATCCCCAGCCTGCGAGCGCCAGCAAAGCCACAAGTACCAATATATCCTGATACTTACTGACAAGTTCGATAATCTGTTCTTTGTTGATTGACGCAGCCACACATCTCTCCGTCTATGCAGGTTTACTCTTCATTGCCCTGGTTCCGTTCCCTCCGGAAGCGAGAATGCAGGGCAGTACGGGTGGACTGTTATATTGCGCCTTCCTCAGCGGCTGCCTCGCCACCACCGGCCCCAGCCGCACCGCCCCCGCTGGGTACGCCCATCATGCCGTAGCCATAGCCGTACATGCCGTACCCGTATCCGCCCCCCGCTTCGGGTGGTGGAGTCGGGGTCGGTGGCGGGGTCGGTTCCGGTGTCTGATACGATTTCTCCAGGACCGCCAGCATTTCATCTTCAGTCCGCTTTCCTTCGGCAAAAGCCGCAATTTCTTCCACTTTGACTTCCTGTTGTTCTTTTGGATTGAAAGCCGGGTCGAAATATCGGATTTGAATAACTTCGCAATTCTCGACTTTGCTCATCTGGACCGCACTGTACACCTTATTCAGAATATCCAGTTTTTCTTTGGCCTGATCGACCTGGAAAACCCCGACGAGCGCTCGCCACGGTCCTTTCTGTTCTTCCTCTTGCGAAGAAGCGGGTTTGGACTGGGATGAGTCGGCTCCTCCGCGCATTCCGGGAATCTCTCCCACACCCGGTATAGGGAGTCCACCCGACATCCTGGAGCCGCCACCCGCGTTTATGTTTTCCAGACGCGCCAGGATGATGGTCATATTCAGCAACTTTTTCAAATTGCGGATAAACTCCAATTCTTCCATTGTGGGATTCAGGAATTTGTCCGACCCTTTTACCTCAATGGTGTAGTCGATGCTCCCATCCTCGGCCGGCAAACTGTTTTTCAGCGAAACCCCGGTGTCATCGAAATACGGACATAAGCGGAGGTTGGAGAGGAATTCATTAAGACGAAGCTCGCTCATGGCCTTCCCCTGAATCGTCATATTGTCGCTGGCCAGCGAGACCGTTGTAAGCCACACCTCATCCGGGACCATCGAAAGAACTTCGATGTATCGGTTTGTAATTACTCCTCGTTTCTTGGCCACCTGACTCAGCCGGTCGAATCGCTTCATGTAATTGTCTTGTTGTGCCCGAAGAGCTTGAATCTCTTTCTGATGCGGTCCGATTCCTGTCGGATTGATGACACTCTGGATTCGATCCAGTACCTGTCGATCTCGGGCAATGCACTGCTGGACGGCGATATAGCTATAGAAAATCATGCCGAGTAACACCAGACCGGAGGTGCAGAGCATCGGCATACGTCGTTCCAACTCCAGGCGGTGAATTACCTGATCGGGAGCGATATTGACGGCGATCCGGGCCTTGTTTGCGCACCGAACGGCGAGACCTGCAAGAACTCCCTCGCCTCGATAGTTCTCTTTGTTTACGGCGGACCAATCCAATACCTCGGAACTCGTGAAATCCGCCAATGCGACGGGGACCCCCAGACGATCTTCCAGGAACTCCGCTGCGCCTTCCATGTGGGCGGTTCCGCCGCACAGCAGCACCCGTGTCACAGGAGAGGCTTCCGGCTGCGACACATGAAAGTCCAGGGAACGGCGGATATCGCTGATGATCCGGTCGAATCCCTCTTCCAGAACGGTGGCCACATCCACGGCGGTCGGCCCTTCCCCATCGATGTTGGAGTATTCGGATGCGGGGCGGATTTTGAGACTTTCCGCTTCGCTCCAATCCACTTTGAACCGTTCCGCGATCAGATCGGTCAGGTTGTTACCTGCAAAAGGAGCGCTTCGTGAAAACCGCATCTGCCCCTCCTGCTCCACCACGATATCCGTGGCGCTCGCACCGATATTGATGATCGCCGTAACTTCGCCCTCCGCCGGTCCGATTGTGGCCATATAAGCGTTAAACAAACTGATCGGGCCTGCCTCGACAATGTCCGTTTTTATTCCGGCGTTTTTCAAACGGGAAACGACTTCTTCGGAGACATCTTTGCGGACGGCAAGCAGCAAGACCTCCAGTTCCGTCGATTGGGGAGCAGGCGGAACAACGTAATAATCGAAATTGACCTGATGAATCGGGAAAGGGATTTGCTGGCGTGCTTCGTACTGAACGATCTTAACAAGACGACGGCCGCTGACGACCGGAATACGGACATACCGGTTAAACGTGGTTCTCCCGCTCAGGGCGGTCGCGGCGCGAGTGCCGCCACCTGGAAGGTTTTTGCGGAGCGCCTTGACGGTTTCCGAGACGCGGCGGGCGATTTCTTGGGCGGGAGCCTGCGGGGAAAGGCCGATCGCCTGAGAAACAGCTCCGGTAACGGCAGCGCCTGACTTCGTCCGCTTCAGCGCCAACATTTTTACAGTATGTTGCCCGATGTCGATTGCGACCAGGGGTCCTTTGGCCATGACCGTCCTTTCTCGCGGGTTACCTGAATAGGGAACGGATTCTATCAATGATCCCCAATTGGTTGAAGGGAGTCAGGAACCCATATTGATCCAACGAAGCACAGACGAATCCGGGGAGCACGAAAAATCATGCAATCCGAATTCCGGAGTTGTTCCCATCCGGTAGTCTCTCCATCCGGTTCGGGCCAAGCTTACCTGAAATCGAGCCGGTTTCGGTAGTCTCCCCGACAAACGGGGGAAACCGCTGTCTTCCTGTTCAGCTGCCCTCGTGGTTCGCCGTGGTCCCTTGTGCGGCCACGCTGCGAAGCCGACCGATCTGCATCGAACAGGTACTGACACCATCCGTGGGGTCCGATGTATCCCCAAGGACATCCTGGAGTCGAAAGAAAAGACCTGTGGTCGGGTCCTTTCCTTCACGATCCAGAAAGACGCGCAACGTTGTTTTTGACGTGGACTTTAGCGCGCGGAATCGGATCGAGGCCAGAGTTCCTTCCGAGCGGAGCGGTTTACGGTATCCCCGGACTCGATAATCGATCAATCCTTTTTCCGGATCGACCTTATTTGCCAGACCGAGGTCGAATGGGAACTGATCCCGATATGATCCATCGTGGATATTTAAACCTCGCGCGATGATATTGTTTTGGTCGTTATCGACCACTTCCAGCACACGGGGATTATAGGCGATGAGAAGACTCACCTGGTCGAACTGCTCGTGATCGGGATTCTCCAGTTCGACACGCACATCAAACTCATCGCCGATCACGATCTGATCGACATCCGGAACCAATCGCAGGTGTGTGCGGTAGACCTCTTCCTGGGCCACCTTGTTTCTATTCAGACTGCGAACACGGTCTTTTGTGGGCTTTTCGCTCAAGATCGTGATCCATCGGCTGATGGTCCCATCTCCCGGCAGCAATGGCAGCCCCAAGCAGTCTTTGTCGTTCAAATAAAGCCCGGTTCCCAACTCCGAACTGTCCGACTGCCCCTCTTCCGCTTTTCCTCCGGTGGAATTTTGGGAGAAGTAGAATTCGAGTTGCGTGCGTTGGGTGGGTTGAAGCGCCTCAAAGTAAATGCTTGCCACGCGGCCCTGGGCGGTGGAGGTTTCCCCAGTGATTTCAAACATATAGCTGATAAGACCCTTTTCGTGATCCACAATGTTTTGATAAAGGGAGATTTTGTCGTCTCGGCTGAATGCTTCCCGCAGATACGGACTGGGCGCTTTTTCGGCAACGGCGGCCACTCCTTTGGGTGCAGGCGCGGAGGTAATGTCATCGATCATGGCCAAGGCCGGTTGTGGCGATTCCCCTTCCATTGATGGAGGACCAACAACGGGTCGGAGAAACACCGGATCGTAGCGAAAGACCGCCGCGAGACGGTTGTACCCCACTCGCTTTGGGTTCGAGAGTTCAATATCGACCGAGAAAACATCCCCAACAATGATTTCATCTGCGTTCACTGTTAGAAAAAGTGTTGCGAGCTGGCTTTGCGGTCTTCCTTCCTGTTTTGGAGCCGCCGGAGCGGCCGGGCGACCTCGCCCCGCCGCCTTGGGCGGCGGGACGCCCGGAGCGCCAGACTTGGGGGCAGCGGCGCCTTCGATCTCTACCGAGCTTTGTTCCGATTGCCGGCTGCCTGATCCTGATTTCGATGTGGAGCTTCGCTTGGTGCGGCCTGAACGGGCGGTGGTTTCCTCGGTCTGTTGTCCCTGTTGTTGGCCGGCGGCGCCTGTCGGATTTGTTCCGGAGAGGCCGGCCTCTCCGGTCGGGGTTCGCCGACCGTACGAAGAACTCCGGTTGTATCGGTCCGAATATCGACTGCTGCCGTATCCCTGATCGTATCCCATGTTACTATTATATCCACTGGACCCGGAACCGTATTGGCCCGAATCGGATAGGCTGCTTCTCCGGGAACTTCCGTAACTCGAACGAGACCCCGAACTTCCCAAGCGGCTTCCATATTGCGAACCGTAACTTGATCCGTAATTACTATAATTACCATAATTGTTATATCCATACCCGCCGCCGAACGAAGAACTTCGGGAGGAACGGCGTGATAACTGCGCAAGCAACACCCCCGACCCGGGGCCCGATTCTTCTGTGTTCTGCGCAACCACATCGCCGGCCGGGATACAAATACCCAGCAAAGAGATCAGCGCCAACCTGAATAACCGTCTGTTCGAATCAAACTTTCCGTTCATGAGCCTTCCTTTCCGTGCGGCGTTCCGAATCGGATGGAAATCCGCTCTCAGGCAGCTAACTCATCTTCCGGGGATTTCGTAACGTATTTGATCCTGTTCCCCATACAGGAAAGTATCCTTTTTCGCCCGATGCCGTCAAGAAACCCGGAGAGATTCTTGTGTAATCCTGATTACGAAGAACCGGTGGGCTATAGTTCCCGGGGTGATTTGTCCCGAATCCGGATTTCATGCAATTTGTATTTTTCGATTTTCCGGTCGAGGGTCGGGCGGGAGATTTTCAAGATATTCGCCGCCTGGCTCTTGTTAAATCGCGTGAATTCCAGGATGCGGAGAATATGACGTTTCTCGGCCTCATCCAGAGTCAGGATATCCAGCACCTCGTTTGCTTTTGTTTCTACTTGCTGCGTGTTCCGTGCCGTTTCGGCCAAGTGGATGTCAAGGGGGATATGTTCCAGCCAGACCAGATCGCTCCCGTCATTCATCAGCACGGCGCATTTGATGACATGATGCAACTCCCGAACATTGCCCGGCCAATCGTGACGCAGAAGGAATTGCAGCGCTGCATCCGAAAGCCCTTTGATATGTTTGCGATACTGCTGGTTATACAATCCGAAGAAGTAGTCGGCCAGAACCGGTATGTCCTCTTTCCGTTCCCGCAATGGGGGCAGATTCAGATGGACTTCTTTCAATCGGTAATAGAGTTCCTGGAGGAATTCGCCATCCTGGGTGCGACGGACCAGGGGTTGGGTGGACGCCGCAATGATCCGTACATCCAGCGGGATGGAATCGCCGCTCCCCAGACGCTCGATCACACCTTCTTCCAGCACGCGCAGAAGTTTTGCTTGTACAGGGAGGGCCATTTCGCCGATTTCATCCAAAAGAATCGTGCCGCCTGCCGCTTGCTCCAATTTGCCTCGACGAGAATACACGGCTCCTGTAAATGCGCCCTTTTCATGCCCGAATAACTCCATCTCCAGCAAATCTCCCGGTAATGCGGAACAGTTCACGACCACAAACTTACCCTCGGATCGCTCGCTGGACGAGTGGATGGCATTCGCCAGAAGTTCTTTTCCTGTTCCGGTTTCCCCAATCAGGAGAACCCGTGCATCAGTTGGGGCCACCTGTTGAGCCGTCCGGACAATCCGGTCCATTTTTTGACTGCGATAGACGATGTTTGCAAAGGTCACTTTACGACGAGTCATGAGAGATGCTCTCTGTGTTTCAGCAAGATATAACATAGAATACTCGATCCCACCGAAATGTCAAGAAACTTTACACCGATTTTCGTGATTTTGAAGCCCCCTTATGCGCGAATTCGGGATAATCTTCGATGGACCAGAAACGCACAGGCGACGACAAACACCCCAATCGATACAACTTGCGAGGTTGAAAGAAAACGCAAAACCTCTCCACGCGGATCACCACGGGTGAACTCCACAAGAAACCGACCGATTGAATAAA
>JAKPRU010000817.1 GCA_029557025.1 Candidatus Omnitrophota bacterium
ATCCGCCGTCCGGAACCGCAGAACCCTCCGCCGTCGTGCGGGTCGGGAACTTGAACCGTTTCACCTGCGCGTTGCGGAACTTCACGGTCCATAAAATGGAATCTGTGCCCCGCATCGGGGTCACCACGGCACCCATCGGGACAAAATCCGCATACCCCCGGACTTCGATCGCCTGCGTCGGACACATCTTCACGCAATTGTAGCATTCCCAGCACATCTCCGGCTCACTGTTGTAAGCCTTCATACCGGACTTGTCCAGAACCATCAGGTCATTCGGACAGATATGCCGACACGCTGTCTTGTCCAGTCCCTTGCAGCCATCGCACTTTTCTACAATAACATAACTTGGCATAGCCTTCTTCACCTTGTGCGTTAGCGTCTTGGCCGCGGAAAGCCGATTCCGACAATAATTCTCCGCGAATATCAGTATATACGTCTCACCTCTCCCCCGGTCCTTGCCTCTTCTGTCAGGATTGTACAAGGACCACTGCAATGAGAATTGGTATTCTCTTTTTATCACACAAGCCCGTCAAGATATCCCAAGCCGGTGAATCCTTCTCGAATACTCCTTCCATTTCTTGTACTCCTTGTTTCTTTCCGATGAATCGATTACCGCAAATACTCATGCGACCGTCAAAGAGGCCTGTCGCGCACCTCCTTCTCCACTGTCACACTGATGCGGTTTTACCGACGATATGCTGATCGGCTTTCTATGCGGGTGCGGCATTCCGTCGCGCCGAAAGTCTACCTGATAGTGGACAGCCGACCCGTCTATCTTTCGCAGACCGTGGACAACGGAATGAGCTTGGGTCCACATGCTGGCAGAGGGGTCGGAATTCCCGGTCCGGCATGATAGGATTGTTCGTCATGCAATACCATTGAAAGGATATCGGGATCTGATGGCGATCCACACTTCGGAAAAAGGCAATACCCGGATCATTCTCCTGGAAGAGGAAATCGGGATGCGCGATTCGCTTGAATTCGCACGAGAGATGAAAACCTGCGCCGCCGGGCCATGGAAAATCCTTGTCGTGGCGCTGAAATGCACGGCGATCAACAGTCACTGCCTGGGAACGCTGCTGGCAACCTATAACACGATCCACCCCGAAGGCCGGACACTCCGCCTGGTGGCCAACGATGCGGCTATTGTGAAATCACTTGCCGCGTTTCGAATTGTGCCCATGGTCCCGCTGTTCGATACCGTGGAAAATGCCACCGCCGAAAAAGATCAGACCGCAGGTTCGACACCCAAAAAAACAAAATAACCACCGCCCGGGATTACACTTGGGAGGCGGAATCAGGCGAATCCGATCCGCATAGTCCTTCACGCAGTTGTCCACCGTCCGCAAAACACGGACAGGGTTATTTCACCCCATCCAGCCGAAATGTGTAGGCATGAAGACAGGGAATTTCCTCCACCGACAGGAAAGGAACCTCGATTTCCATCTTCCCATTCTCATCGGTCCACGATAAGTTTTGCGAATATCCCAGCAGGGAGACCGTGGTATTCTTATTGAACTTCGGAGTCTCCAGGACCAGCGATTTTCCGGGCCATTTCAGACAGATTGCGTAGACCGTGTCCCCTTTTTGCGTGTAGCGGACCGATTCGCCTTCGCTTGTTACACGCCATCGTCGCGTTCCGTAAATTGCCTCTCCATTGACGGCGAGCCATTCCCCGATCTGGATCAGACGTTCTTCCATAATTACCGGAATGCGGCCGTCCCCGGTCGGCCCGATATCGAGTAAGAGGTTTCCGCCGTTACACACCGTTTGGATCAATACATGAATCAATTCGGCCGCGCTTTTGTACTCCGCAAAATCCTCATTCCGATTCAGGCCGAACGAGGCCCCCATCCCCCGGCATTCTTCCCAGCTGTGATGGTAGCCGGTAACCGTTTCATCGCTATAGACCTTGGAGTATTCTGTTGTGTAGTAGCCGCCGTGCACACCGCGTGCATCTTTCCCCCAGCGGTCGTTGACGGCTACATACTCGCGGCAAGGGGACTCGTTAAACAGCCATGCAAGAAGTTCGGTGCTTCGCCAAACCTCGCTGGGATGCTCCCACTCACCGTCTCCCCAGAGAATGTCCGGTTGGTAACGTTCCACCAGATCCTTTACTTGCGGAAGCATGTGTTGCTCGACATAGCGCGGAAGATCCTGCTTGTAAAGCGGGTGATACCACTCATACAGGGAATAGTAGAATCCCATGCGGAGACCTTCCTCCCGCACGGCTTTGACTAAGTCCCCTGCCAAGTCCCGATGCGGGCCGGTATCCACGCTGTTCCAGTTCCAACTTTCGGCGCTCGGCCAGAGGCAATATCCGTCGTGATGTTTCGATGTCAGCACGATATATTTAGCGCCGGATTTCCGGAAAATTACGGCCCATTGCGCCGGATCATAGAGCTCCGCCTTGAACTGCGACGCAAAGTCCTGGTATTGAAAATCGTTGCCGTACACGCGCGTATGAAATTCCACCGTCTCTTTTGAGTGGGTCATATCATGCCAATACCATTCCGCATACCGTCCCTTGGCGCTCCACGCGGGCACGGAATAGACACCCCAATGGATAAAAATCCCGAACTTGGCATCCTCAAACCAGGGCGGTGTCGGACGGCTGTCGATGGATTCCCAGTTGGCCTCGTATTTCTGCGCGGAGGCCGTCATGGGAGGCGCGAGGCACGGAATAGCGAGAGAGAGGAGCAGAACGTTTCTCATTGCGGAATCTCCTGGAATATATGTCCTGTCAATTGTAATCACGGAATGGCGAACCCAATCCGAAGTCGCCACCATACACAATCTGCAAATAGTATCATAGGATTCGCCCAATATGAAACCGGTCGGCATGATAGTTCCTGATATTTTGAGTTTCTTGCCGGCAACGGAAAGGATGACATCATGATTCCGGAAAACACCCATCGCCGAACCCTCTTGACTGCGGCGGCAGGCGTTTTTGCTGCCGACGACCGCATCTGTATCGGTGTGATCGGGGGCGCCGGCAGAGGCAACAGCCTGTGCCGGGATATCGCGAAAAATCAAAACGAAGTCCGAACCCGGCCGCGAAGCCACGTCCCGCGTCCACAGGCTGCCGACCGGAAAAAACAGTCTCATGCTTTGACCGAGACCAACAGTCAATCCGCCGGTCAATTGTGCTATCGTATCGAACAAATCTTACCCTGACACGGAGAATCGATAGATGAATGAATTCTTTCTGACCAATTTCAGCATACAGGACTGGCTGATTGTTGCGATCTACCTGGTTGGTGTAGCCTTGGCCGGTGTACTGGCCCACCGCTATATCAGTAATGTTTCCGATTACATGGTGGGCGGACGGGGATCCGGCACAGCCTTGAATATCGCAAATTATATCGCCACCGGCCTGTGCCTGGTGACCATCATGTACGCCTCGATTGAATCGTTCCGCAAGGGATTTTCGTATATGATGATCGGGCTTCTTTGTGTGCCCGTAGGGCTTTTTGTCGGCATCACAGGCTTTGTAGTTCGCCCGTTGCGATCTCTTCAGCTGTTGACCATCCCGGAATTTTTTGAGAAACGTTTCGATAAACAGACCAGGGTTGTTGCCGGGGCGATTTGCGCCCTGGCGGGGATTCTGAATATGGGGCTTTTTCCGAAAATGGGAGCGACCTTTATCACCTATACCACAGGGCTTGGGGCAAGCGGCAACGCGGAAATAGTAAACTGGGTAACTTCGCTGATGATTGTGCTCGTGCTGATTTACACGGCCATGGGGGGGATGGTATCCGTGATCGTTACCGATTTTATTCAGTTTCTCATCCTGGGGATTGGGATGGGATTGGGAATGCTTGTCTGCCTGACACACCCGGATTTGGGATGGACCCGGATCATTACTGCGTTGAGCGAGCATCGGGGGGAAATGGCATTCAACCCATTTCACCCCGATTCGTATGGTTGGCTTTATATGGCCTGGATGGCCGTGGTAACCGTGGGAGCAACGGTCTGTTGGGGGCCGGAGGCAAGCCGTGCGCTGACCACAAAGGACGAGACAACTACAACACGCACATTCCTTTACTCGGCCCCGTCGGCGCTGGCCCGCACGGGCATTCCGGCCTTCTGGGCAATTGCCGCTTTCTGTTTTTATTCCCAGCATGAGGAAATGGCGCGGTACTTCTTCCCGCAAGGGCTTTCGGGAAACCCGATCCACGCGGAGCAGGCCATGCCGTTATTTATGGGTAAGATCGTGCCTGTGGGCCTTTTGGGAGTGTTGACGGCCGGCATGATGGCCGCGTTCATGTCTACACACAGCAGTTATTTTCTTTGTTGGTCATCGGTCATTGTCCGAGATGTCATCGGACCGCTTCGAAGGCGCCCGTTGTCCGATAAAGCCCAGATCCTTATTACACGCTTCAATATTACCTGGATCGCGATCTTTCTCCTGGTATGGGGAATCTGGTACAAACTCCCCGACAGTGTGTGGACCTACATGGCGGTTACCGGGAATATCTATTTGAGCGGTTCCGCGACGATTCTCATCGGCGGAATCTATTGGAAACGCGCGTCGAAGGCAGGGGCGCTGGCAGCCCTCGGCGCGGGGCTTCTCTCGATCGCCGGTGTGTTTCTTGAACCGATTCAACGAGTCTTTCCGTGGCTGTCCACTGAACTGCTCGGCCTGGGGAATTACGCCCTCTGTGCCCTGTTGTTCATCGTCGTCTCCCTTCTTTTTCCGGACCGAAAACAATCCGAGTTACAGGAGAATTAGCCGTGAAGTATTGGATCATCTTTTGGACAGTAACGTTTTTCCTCAGTCTGGGCATATTTTACCTCACGGTCCTTTTGATTATCCCGTTCGGCATCCGCGATCTCTGGTGGCTGTTCAAACTATTGAATGACAGAAAAGCGGCTGCTGAAACGAAAGAGCCGAAACAAAGCGATTCCCCGATCAACCAGGACAACGGACAGTAAAACGAATAAGCACGGCAACGGCATGGGGGGTGGAATTCCGTTCGCGGCGAGGTCTCTTTCTGCCCCGCCGATTTGGCCGGGCATTCCATTCTCCCCGGCGGATGCGGCATGATCTCTCAACGGAAAATGTACCATAGAATAATCAAAATCAGGACCAGAATAACCGAAAATAGGAGATTCAGTCGGTCCCATCTATATTGACTCTCCGGTGAAGCAGCCTCCGCCTGCTCCACCGTTGTGCCTGCTTCCAGTGTCCGGAAGGTCAATCCACGAATCTTCTCACGAGACGGTTCCTGTGTGAGGGCGCTGACCAGAAAAAGCACCACGGTCGACACAGCAAACAGCAGAACCGCAAAATGCAGAAAATTAACCGTGGCAAGCCATTCGGGCGGACCGGACAGTTCCATCCCATTCTTGTGTAACAGTTCCAGGATTAAACGCGCCGCACCCAGAACGAATCCTGTGAGAAGAGAGGCAATTGCGCCGGCGGCATTCAATCGTCCGGACAATACGCCGAATAGGAAGCAGGCTGTAATTGGCGGGCTGATGTAGGCGGATACACTTTGCAGATAAACAAACAACTGTGAACTGATTTCTTTAATATACGGGACCCACAAAATTCCGAGCACAACTAGCACACCGGTGGAAATCCGCCCCACCAGTACTAATTCCCGCTCCGTCGGGTTCTCTCTTAGCTTTTTGTAAATGTCCATTGTGATCAGCGAGGAACAGGAGTTGAATACGGAGGCAAGAGAAGACATGATCGCCGCAAGAAGCCCTGCAATAACAATTCCCTTGAGTCCGGACGGCAGCAACCGGGAAACAATCGCCGGATAGGCATTGTCCCCGTTCACATCCGCATATAATGCGGCGGCCACCAGCCCCGGCAAAACCATGATGAATACCGGAAGGATTTTCAAAAATCCGGCGCAGATCGCGCCCCTCCGCGCATTCGGCTCATTCTTTGCGCTCAGTACACGTTGAACGATAAACTGATCCGTACACCAGTACCAGATTCCCAGAATCGGAGCGCCGAATACAATACCGGTCCAGGGAAAATCAGGATGGTCCATGGGCCGGAACATGCTGAAATAGCTGGGGTCCAATTTCGCGGTCAATGCCGACCAGCCCCCGACCTCCCACAGACCCATCACGGTAAGCAGCGTCGCCCCACCGACCAGTACAATGGTCTGAACTACCTCCGTGTAAATCACAGCGGAGAGGCCGCCCGCGATCGTATACACGCCGGTGGATACGACCAGCACAATCGAGGAGGTTATGAAATCCCACCCGACGACTTCCTCCAGCAAGAGGCTCCCCGCGACCAGGGTAACGGAGATTTTTGTGAGTACGTAGCTGATAATCGAAACGATCGTCAGATACCACCGCGAGGCGGGACCGTACCGCCTTTCCAGAAACTCCGGCATGGTGAACACGCCGGATCGAAGATAAAACGGCACAAACAGCCAGCCCAAGGTCAGGCAACAGAAACAGGCCAGCCATTCGAAATTCCCGACCGCAAATCCGCCGGCCGCGCCGGACCCGGCCAGTCCGATAAAATGCTCGCTGGAGATATTCGACGCAAACAGGGATGCTCCGATGGCCCACCAGGCGACATGGCGGCCCGCCAGAAAGTACTCTGTGCTGGTGCGCTCCCGACGCGAAAAATAGAGGCCCACGCCCAACACCGCGGTGAAATACACTCCGATGATTACAAGATCAAGCACGCTGAGGATTCCGGTCATTGCCCGTTCTTTCTAAACAATGGAATTGAGACGGTGTTTCAGGGAAATCTATTGATTCGCATCGGACGGGGAGGTCGCGGGCGCCGCAGTCACCTCGCCGGTGGCCGCCCATTCGCACGCGCGCCGCAGAAGATCCCGGACACCCGGTGTTGAAAAGGCCCGCACATCATGACCCAATAGTGTGTGAAACA
>JAKPRU010000542.1 GCA_029557025.1 Candidatus Omnitrophota bacterium
TGTGGCACCTATTTGATACCCTTTTAACCAGGAAACGGAGACGTTTGTAAAAACGGACATGTATGCATTTGCTATTATGGGTCGATCCCCGGAGGAAGAAGATAGTGTGCCCGCCGTGATACTGATAGGCGGCGCAGGGTCATAATAGTTGTCTCCCCCAGTGCTGAACGCCTCATACACCCACGGAACCGCCGCCAGCACCGCCAGAATCACAACCAATTCGCTAACCCACCGCATAGTATGTGCGTACTTCTTCATCGTCGTATCAGCCTCCCATCTTTAATTTCATAAACGGATTCACCGTTTTCGATCTTATCGCGGAGTCGCAACATGGCTTCGCGACACTCGCGGAATGAACCCTGCCATTCCGGGCCGATCTCGTCCAACACTTCCTGAATGAAAAACTGTGCGCGCTCGATATCGCCTCGCATATAAGCGGAACCGGCCAGCCAGGCTTTTGCATGAGGAACGATCTGTTCATAAGGGGCTTTTTCCAGGATGTCATACATGATTCGGTCCGTCGCATCCCGATCTTTGTGCAGGTACAGGCTATACGCGGCAAGGCTGAGTGCGGCGTTCGCGCCTTCCAGGGTTTGCGGATAATATTTGGCCATGATATCCAGGGCCATACGCTCCGCTTCCTGGGCCTTGCCCTGGTACCATAGACCCTGGCGATGAATGTTCAGCAACGCGGCGATTTTCTCATCCGAGAAGTCGCTCTTGATGCTTTCATCCGTCATATATTCGCTTGCGATCAGAAACCCGCTGAGTTCCGGCACGCGCTTGAACAGGTTGAACGGATCAAATTCCGAGGCATACAGCAGGTTCAGCGCGCGTTCCAGCACAACGGGCCGGTTTTCCGTGTTCCGGTCCATATACTGTCGGAACGCGGTCCGCATCGCCTCGAAGTCCAATCCCTCGAAAAACAGGACGGATGCGATATAGAACGGAAGGTCTTTCGATTCATCGAACGCGGACTCCGGCGCTTTGCCGGATTGTAAGGTCTCGTCGATTGTGCGTAGCTTCTCCAGCGATTCGGGATAGCGTTCGTCAACGGCCAGGCAAATCGCCTCGGCGATGGGTTTCGCCAGGGGACGTCTCTGCGATTCCTGGACTTGAGCGGACGCCGAAGCCACGGCGGAATAATCCTTCCTCGTCGTCTTGATTACCCGCAGCCGCGTATAGAACTTGATCAGGTTGCCGTGGCAGTCGTAATACGTCCGCACCGCATCGCTGAGTTCGTCGCTCGTATGGCGCTGATAGTCTTCCAGCGCGGAGAGTTCATAGTCGCCGTTCTCCCACAAACTGGTGAAAAACTCCGCGTACGCGCTTTTCTGTCGGCATTCGGCGATTTCGCGGCGAAACAGGGCGTAACCCTCCTGTTTCTGTCCCGCGCGCGCCGTAATCCGCGCTTTCGCCAGAAGCGCCTGCCCGTATAAGTCACTGTCGCAGCTGCACTTGCGGAGTACCTGTTCGACCGATTCCAGAGCCGCTTCGTTTCGTTCCGGCGTGATGGCGTACTTTGCGAGATCGGCCACCGCCGCGCTCAGGACTGCCTCGTCCGCGCTGTCCTGGATCGTCTGTTTTGCCAGTTCCAGGCGGTCCGCGATGGGCAGCTTGCGGCTTTGTTCCCGGTATCCGTCCGCGTTGAGGCCGTTTTCCTGGGTAAAAACAGCCAATGGGACACCGAACACCACGATCAGGGGGAGTAAGAAGATCTTTTTCATAACCGTCCCTCGGAATGTCTGTTATTTGTCGCGACACCGAACCTATGCCCTTGCCAACCCCACCCTACACCCTAGGAGCGTTTCCGGTACATACGGCCAACCCATCATTTGGCTGAATTGGTATCCACAAAGCCGTTGATGATCAGCTCCGCTGTTACCGCTTGAGTGCCTGACGGATGAAAGACGACTCGCTTTGTGAAAGCCCCCTCATTTTCGGGAGTCGTTATCCGGAGTTCAACCAGCCAGTCGGTCTGTTCGGAGCGAATTTCAGCAATTTCAACTCCTTCCGGAAGGTCAAAACAGGCTTTATCAATGGATGGAATCGGAACTTTCGATGTCAACCGAGTCACCTTCCTGATCTGAAGAGACGGTCCAACGACTCCGAGAGGCAAATCGGATGGCGAGAAGCATACGGAAGGGTATAAATCCGCGCCGACCGGTATTTGGATTTCTTTGTCGTAAGGTGAGTTGGTCTCCACAACAATTGTTCCACTAACAATCGTTCGGCCGATTGCCTGTATATTCTCCGGCATGGTATATGTGCCCGTTAACCGGTATCGGATATACTTATTCGATTTCTCATCTTGGATTGGGCCTTCCACCGACGTGCGGACTTCCAGTCCTTGAACCTCTTTCACTGCGATTCGAAAGGGATTCTCCGCCAGTCCCATGACAATAACCTCCCCTTCCAATTGGTCTCCCGGCCTTCCGTGACCGAGCCACAATACGGGAGGGGTGACGGAAACGGCAGGGACCACTTGTGCTATAAGAAAGAGGTTTATTTCTTTCTGTGTCGCATGATCCAACATGATTTTCACGCGGTGGAATTCTCCGCCGGAGGGCACACTTGGACGATACACAATACGGACCGATGCGGTAGCGCCGGGCTGGATCGGCTCGCTGGGCAGCTGGGCAACTGTGCACGCACAAGATCGCTCCGATCCTGTGATCGCAACCGGAACCTCTCCCCGGTTTACCAGAACCACATCGGTAGCCCATGTGTCGGTCGAACGAATCGCCCCAGTATAAAAAAGGTAAGAAGCACACACAATCGGCGATTCTTCAACCGACGGAACACGGGGTTCAAAAATCAGACAGGCCCCCTTCCAATTCTGAAACCAGGGTTTTGCCTCTAGGTCGCCGGGAATACGGTCGAGCGGATCGAGACACACCAGTTTGTCTTGAAAAGGGAAAACAAATACAAAATGATCTCCGTTGACGTGCAGAATCATCGGCCTGAGGACGGTTTTGATTTGATCGCCGGAAACCATGGCGGCGGTTGATTGTATCCCTTTTTTCTCTGCATATCGCTTCACCTCCGCCATGGAGATGAGACCTGACTCCACCGTGACTTCATTTACAATCTCCGTTCCGTCCACCGCCATGCCCGAATACGCGGACAGCATGACAAGACATGTGATCCCGCAATTCGCGGCGGATTTCTGATCCACACCTTCACGAGAATCGTTGCACGCGGTAGACAAAGTAAACCCAAACACCAAAATCCAACAAGTAATTGTTTTTTTCATAATCCAAGTATCTCCCACTACTTCGGATAAGTCTCATTCATAATCGTCGTGCGGGCTGCATTTTTTGCCTCCTCCCAGATCACGATACCCGCCGGGAAAGTAATCTGTGGCCTATACTCGGGGTCGAAGTCCAGGAATTGAATCGCCTGGACTTCAACCTCCTCTATTGTTTTCGGCGACTCCTGCCCCTCAGTTTCGATGATGTACCGTTTCGGATATCGAATCGACTCTCCACGGAAGACCGCGCGACCTTGCTGCAGAAGACGACGAGTTGTTGTGATCGGGCTGTTTCCCTTATGCGTGTACTCCGAGATAACGGGATAGAAATCGTCCTTTGAAGAGAACCAGACCGTATTCACGGATGAGGCATAACGCATCGTAAATCCAAGAAGATCCGGACATTGATTCGGATCATCCGGAGCGCTGAACTCTATTGGGAACTTTTTAGCAAGGGAGGAGTTCAAATAATGGTACCCCATGAAATTCTCCGGATAGATACGGACGAAAGGGGGTTCCTGAAAAGTGACGATTAATCCGGAATGCTGTTTTCCCGGAGGATAAGCTGATCGATAAGAAAGAATATATGTCGGCGGCCCCCCACCTGCGAAAACCGAAGTCACCATGTCAACACGCGAAGCCGGTATCTCGGCGGACGGATAGGTAACCGTCTCGGTTACATCATGCCACCAGAATCGGTGACCACGCTCCGTCAGAACCGTTTGGCGCTCAAAGCAGCATGTGGCCTCGGTGAGCAGCTTGGCAGGCTCATCCTTGTTGTAACGGATTAGGTGCATCGTGCATGAGTAGTGCTGGAAAGGAGCATACGCCGCCTCCAACGCCGCGCGCTGCTTATCGAACTCATCGGCATGCACACATGACGAAACAACACAGAAAAATCCGAGAAACGCACAGACAAACGGTCTTCTCATGAAGCATCACCTCCATGGGTTTCATAAAAAACGCCTAATAGGAATAGAAACACTCAATTGCTGCAACGACCTTCACTTGAGCCACAGGATCCATCATTACTTTTATTTCCACAGCCCCAATAACCAAGAGTAACTTCCGTGCATTCCCCCTTCTCTTTGTCACCGCATCCTCCAGGTATTAGGGGACCCGGAATGCAGGCCAAGTCAAGACATGCAAGATATGAATACTGTTGCACGCAATGCCATGTGTTTCCGCCACCACATGTAAAGCATGGAGTGCCTGCCGTCGCCGGGCTGCATGTGAATTGTTGACCTATAAGCGAAGCACAACTGACGTTCTTACAATCCGTTATGTAGCCACCGCAATAGGCACATCCCCCCTTGACACATTCCAATTCCTTGTAACCCAAGTCGCTCTTTGGGATCAAGTCCAATTGTATTTCCGACAAAGGTTGCAAGCCATGCGTGGCGAATGCATTGATAAGAAGCAGACACGGGCTGACTAACGCGATCACACCAACCACCAGAATAAGCTTCGTCAGATTGCTTGTTCGTTCTTTGTTTCTGTCCATAAAATATGCCTTCATCTTGTGTATTATCGTCTATATGTTGTTTCTTAACCGCGAACCGGTCTTGCTTCTCCGTCTAACGAAATGTCCGAAGTCTACCGGGCCTGTCCTCCTTGATTATATGGACGGCAATAGTCGAGATCGCCCATTTTGATGCCGTCGCGAAGACCCAGGGCGCATTCCCGATAGACTCGCATGTCTCCAACGCTGTCTTCACCGCATCGAGCCAGAACATCCTCCAGAAGAGCCATTGCCTGCCGGTAATCGCCGCGTTCGGCGGCAATTCGCGCCAGGTATATTTTTACCTGCGGCACAATGCCATCATAAGGAGCGTTCTGAAGAATATCGTTGAACAGTTCCTCTGCCTGCTGCCTGTTGCCCATGCGTTGCCATAAATACACCGCATAGTAACCGGCCGCATTTGCCCCCTGTAAAGTCTGCGGGTAAAACTCTTCCATGATCTGTTGAGCCATGGTTGCGGCGTCCTCGTGCTGTCCACGCCATACCAGGCTATGACAGTGCATCACGAGCAGAATCGCTCTTGTCGCATCGGGGATTTGTTTCCGCAGATTCGGATCGACAAACCACCGGCTGTTAACGACCATCGTTGTGAGTTCGGCAACCCTCTTTACATCGTCCTGCGTTTCATCCATCGCGTAGACAAGGGCAACGGCCTTTTCCATGACCCGTTTGGGATCATCCCGATGCAAATCCATATATCTCTGGAAACTGGTTCGGACTCCTTCGAAATCCCTCCCTTCAAAGAACAACAAAGCCGCATAATAAAGCGGAATGTCTTCGCTTTCGTCATACAAGCCGGCAGGCACATCGCCCGAAGCAAGTTGGCTCTGGATTTTATTCAACTCCAGAATAGCCTCTCGCCAACGTTCATCCGCCGCCAGGCAAAACACTTTCGCGAAAGGCTTCCCCAATGGCCGATTTGCGGAATCGGACATCTGAGGAAATACCTCTTCCATGGCGACACATTTCGGCCGCGCCACATGCATTCGCCGCAAATGGCAAAACACGTTGAGAAAGTCGCAATTCATGGGATAACGTTCGCGCATTTCAGGGGTATAGTTGTCGCCTGTGCAGCGCTCATATTCCATCACCGCGAGCAGGGAGTGATTGTCGGTCTCCATGAACGTCTCGTTCATTTCGCCGAAGACATCCTGCGGCCAGCATTGCCGGATGGCCTGTTGAAATATCGCTTTCGCTTCATCGGTCCGTCCCAGCCGTGCCAGTACCCGCGCTTTGGCAAGAGTTCCCATCCGATACGCTGTGGAATCCGCACTTTTGCCCTCGATCAGCGTATTAAGAGCAAGAAGGCTGCGCTCGGCTTGCTCGGAAGTGTTGGAAAACCTGGCGAGATCCCGCGCAGCCGCTCCGACAACACTGTCATCATCGGAGGTTTCGAGAGCAGCAAGCGCCCGTTGAATACGTTCCGCGACAGGCAGACGCTTGCTTTCCTGGATGAACGCTTCCGCTCGTTGCGCATCTGTTTGCGCGCAGAGGGCCAACGGAAAACACAGTATTGCCAACATGGTGAGAACGAAGATTTTTTTCATAACCGTTCCTCCGAGTGGTTTTTGTGTCGGCAGAAGCGCCGTGGACCGGGTCTGGAAGAACGCTTGAACCGCACCTTACGCTCTTTGCCTTACGCGCCGCGCAATGTGCTTTCCCCTCTCAACAACATATCACAACCTGAGACCCCTGAGTTCCCCAATTTTCAGTATATTGGGCCTCAAAAATCGCCATTTTGGGGTCGTAAAATCGCTAGATGCGTCTAGCAAAAGGGGGACTGTATACGAAACTCTGTAGAGGCGGGGCTATTTCTCGGCGGGGGTAAGTCCTGCTCGCACAGCATATTTGGTGAGATCCGCCACTGTTTTCAGCCCCAGTTTTTTCATGATGTTGCTGCGATGGGTATCGATCGTGCTGGGGCTGACCCGAAGGGATTTGGCGGCTTCTTTGGACGTCTTTCCCTCCGCAAGCAATTGCAACACTTCCTTTTCTCTTCGTGTAAGAACGGCGGGGGAATGGGGTTCCTCTTTCCCGTAATTCCTCAAAAAATCTTCCACAACCGGACCGGTGACCTTGGGACTCAGGTAGACCTGATTATTGAGAACCGCCTCTATTGCAAGATGGAGTTCCTCGAACGCGCATTCCTTGAGCAGAAATCCGGCGGCCCCGGCCCGAAGCAT
>JAKPRU010000827.1 GCA_029557025.1 Candidatus Omnitrophota bacterium
GACACCAACCGTCACATTCTATGATATTCATGGCGAGCCGACGGATGTGGAGCAGCTCTTGCTTGAGTATATCAACCGAGCGAGGCGTGATTTCGTCGCCGAAGCGAGAAGGCTCTTGAATTCCAGAATAGGGTATTCAGGAATAATCCATGACGGATATGCGCCAGAGAATTTTATCGCTGAATTCTCCACTTATTACCCACAACCTCCAATGAGTATGAATAAGAGCCTGTTGTATGCGGCGAGGATTCATGCTCAGGACATGGCAATCAATAGAGGAAAGGTGAGTGGTCACTATGGCTCCGATGGCAGTTCACCGGCAGACCGTGTCTATATAAGAGCAGGATACGACGGACAAGGTGGGGGTGAAAATGTCGGAGATGCTCAATTTTCCGCTGAATATGCACATGCCGGAGTTATTATTGACTGGCTTGTGCCATCCCGGGGACATAGAAATCCCATCGTCAATAAAGACAATGTAGATTGTCCTATCGTGGAAGCTGGATTGGCGCTGGTTGAAATACCATCCTTATCAATAGAATCGTCGAGACGCTATTCTTTGGTTGAAGAATTCGGTATTCCAAAAGTATCTCAACCCAGATTGACTGGTGTTGTGTTTGATGATAAGAACGATAATCGCTTCTACGACCCTGGCCCTTTGTGCCAACATTCCCTGGGACAACCTCCTGTGAGAAATTAGTGTAGAAACGGAGGTTGAAAATGAAGAGGATAAGAAGACGAAAAGAAAGGTCGGGGGAATGCGATGGGGGAGTCCTGAAGTGGAGTGGAGAGGAGCGAAGCGACTCGGAACGGAACGGAAGGACTCCCCCATCGTCGGCGCGCTCCGACGGGGTATCCCAGTCGCCGCCTGATCCGGAGGTGGCGGAGAAAACGACTCGTCGGCGTTTTACGGCGGAGTACAAGGCCGGAATTGTGCGGGAAGCGGACGGGTGTACGCAACCGGGCCAGATCGGGGCACTACTGCGCCGGGAAGGGCTGTATTCCTCCCAACTGGTCCAGTGGCGGAAACAATCCCGGGAGGGGGCCTATCACGCCTTGCGGGACGACCATCGGGGCCGGAAACGGAAGCGCAGTCTGT
>JAKPRU010000844.1 GCA_029557025.1 Candidatus Omnitrophota bacterium
TATGACGACAACGCCGAACGGTTCTGTTTTTTCTCGATGGGGGTGTTGCACGGTATCGCGCAGACCGGGTGGAAACCCGGCACAGTGGGCCATCCCATCCCCGGTGTCTGTGCCCGGATCGTCCATCCGGAAACCGGGATATCCCTTCCGCCCGGTGAAGAGGGACTTTTGCTGGTCAAAGGGGCCAATCGCATGGTCGGATACCTGAATCAACCGGAGAAAACCTCGGCGGTATTTCGAAATGGCTGGTATGTCACCGGCGATGTGGCGCGGATTGACGAAGATGGGTTCATCCAAATTACGGATCGCTTGTCCCGGTTCAGCAAAATCGGCGGCGAGATGGTCCCCCATGCGAGAATCGAGGAGGCCATCCATCGGGTCATCCCCGAATCGGACTGCGTGGTCACTGCTGTAAGTGATGACCGCAAGGGAGAACGCTTGGTTGTTTTGTATACCGGAAATCCGCTGGAACCTTCCACTCTCCGAGATCTTCTGAAAAAAACCGATCTCCCGCCGCTCTGGATTCCCAAACCGGACGATTTTTACCGTGTCCCGGCAATTCCCATGGCCGCCATCGGGAAGGTCGATCTCCGGCGCGTAAAAGCCATGGCCACAGAGCTGTCTGCCGACTCCGCCGAACGTCCTGCAGGGGACACTGAGTCATGAGAGACCATCTTCGAAACAAAGAGGGAAACATGGAAGATGTTTCCCCCAAGTGTGTGGGAAACGCCACACCCCAGCTCTCCCCCACGTCTGTGGGAGATACCGCATCTAATCTCTCCCCCAAAGTTTGGGGGAGACACAGAGGGGGTTGTTTTTCTCCTCCCAACTTCCGTCTCTGGCTCTGCCTCCTCGCTGCAATGACCGTGCCCATGGCAGGTTCGCTCTTCTATTTTGTCATTCTGGCGGGTACGCCGCCGGGAAATGTCGTCTTTCTCTTTACGAAATTGTTCCTGGTCTTCTGGCCGTTGGCCGCCATTGCTCTCACCACAGGATTCCACCGAACCGGCCCGGCATTCAACCGACAGAAACATTTTCGCGCGCTTCCGCTGGGGGCGCTGTCTGGCCTTCTCATTGCCGGGGCCATGATTCTGCTGTATCGATTCACACCGCTGGGAGATTACGTTCGGTTTCACGCGGTTGAGGTTCGCGCCAAGGTAGAGGAAATCGGTATCCTGGATCGTTACATCCTGTTCGCGATTCTTGTCTCAATGATTCATTCGTTCCTGGAGGAGTACTACTGGCGGTGGTTTGTATTCGGATCGCTCGATCGACTGGTAAGCCCCCTCGCCGCTTATTTCCTGGCGAACTTGGCATTCGCTGCGCACCATTATGTCATTCTCGGCTGCTATTTCTCCTTCTGGGGAGCCTTCTTTTTCGGAACCTGTGTCGGGCTTGGTGGCGCGCTGTGGTGTCGGATGTATCGAACACAGGACAGCCTTGCCGGAATCTGGCTGTCCCACACTCTTGCAGACCTTGCCATTTTCACAATCGGCTATGATCTGATCTTCCGTCAGGTCCCCCTGCCCATTGCCCAAGGATGAGAAAAGGAAGTTCGACAATCGTCGGGAGGAACAGGCATCCTTGTCTGTGATTCCCTATAATTGTCAGCGTGGCAGGTGTGGCACGCCCAAGTCATCGGCAAGATGCCTGTGTTACCCTGCCTCAACAAACGGCACATTGAGCCATGGGGATATCATGTTCTTTTCATTCCTGAAGATCATCCGGTAAATTCTTGATAATTGCGCGTTCATCCCCGCCGAAACCGATCTTCAGGGAGCATCGGGGGGAGGTCGATCGCAGAACCGAAAATAGGCTTTGTTCCTCTTCCTCTTGACTTGTGTAACACCTATATATATACAGTGACTTTTGGTATCTTCATAAGAGGTAAACGGACTCGTTTTCCTCACCTATAGAATGAGGTCCGACAAAAGTTGGTTTATCCCCTCTGGTATCTCGTGGCTCTTGTTGGATTCTGGAGCCTGATCCCCGCTTCCGCTTTTATCCTTGCCGACTGGATCAAAACCGGACGGCTCAAACTGCGTCAGAAGCACCACCAGTGGATATGGGCATATCTGTTCATGTCAGTGGCGCTCGCGTGGGCCACGTTGTTCATGTTCTTCCCCCTGGCTCAGGCGTTTTATCAAAGTATGACCGATTTCAGCCTCACCAGCGTCACCGCCACCCGGTGGGTGGGATTGCAGAATTACCTGGAGATTCTGAAGGATCCGTTCTGGTGGCATACCCTGTGGATCACATTCATCTATATGGTGGGCACGGTCCCGTTTGGTGTTCTGCTGAGTATGTTCCTGGCCGTGCAGATTTTGAAACAACCCACCACCATGCAGACCTTCTTTAAGGCCGCTCTCTACCTTCCGGGGGTTATCAGTGTGGTCGTAACGGCCGCAATCATGAAATGGATTTTCCACAGCGGAAACGGATTCGCCAACGCGCTTCTTCACGCATTTGGCCTGCCGCCACAAAACTGGTTCGGGGATCCGAACCTGGCAATGCCCGTGTTGATCGCGCTGGCCTGGCTCTCGGCAAACGGTGTGGGGGTAATTATTTATTGCGCGGCCATCGGCAATATCCCGTCCACCTACTATGAGGTCGGCGAACTGGATGGAGCCTCCAACTGGACGGTCTTCTTCTCCATCACTTGGCCCCTCGTGAAGCCGACCACGATTTTCGTAACCATTATCGGTCTGATCGGCGCATTTCAGGTGTTCGCGCCCGCAATGCTGATTACACGCGGCGGCCCGCTTAATACCACATACTTCGTCAACTATCATATCTATCGAACCTTTTATTATGAAAACGACTTCGGTCTTGCCTCCGCGATGGCGGTTCTCCTGATGATAGTCATTGTTATCGTTTCCGTTCTGAATTATCGCTGGCTCGCAACCGATGTGGAGTACTGAATGAGTACGGCGCTAAAAACAACAGTGCAGTCCCGCTTGGTCGGCTTGATCGTGCTCCTTTTCTACACGGTCCTGTCGCTGCTCTCGTTGTATCTCATGGTGGTAAGCAGTCTGACCCACCTGGGAGCCTCTTTTGAACTGGCCGACTTGGACTGGTATCCCCGCGATTGGGCCTTCGAGAACTTTGCGACTTTTTTCGCAATTACACGAGGGATGGCCTGGACCTGGCTTCGCAACAGCCTGGTTGTTGCTCTCGTTCCCACTGTATTCAATCTCTTATTTGCCGCCATGGCCGGTTATGCCCTCGCAAAACTCGATTTCCCCGGTAGACAATTCCTCTTCTGGTCCATTATCGGTGTAATGGCGATCCCGGCATTTGTCACATTGATCCCGCTGTACCAAATGATGTTTCGATTTGCCTGGTTTGATACGTTTTATGCCCTGATCGTCCCCAAAATGGCAGGATTGGGCAGCATTTTTCTGTTCAAGCAATACATGAGTACCC
>JAKPRU010000849.1 GCA_029557025.1 Candidatus Omnitrophota bacterium
ATTGCGGCGTGACCGGTCTGAAATCGAGAACCTCTCCCGTGCGCTACAGGACCTTCACGCCAAAATCAAACGCTGTTCCATCTGTGGCTATTTTTCCGAAAGCGACCCGTGCCACATCTGTTCCTCCGACAGTCGGGATCATTGTGTGATTTGTGTGGTCGAACAGCCGCAGGATGTATTTGCCATTGAGCGAACCAATGATTTCCACGGGGTGTATCACATTCTCGGTGGTGCGCTTTCGCCGATTGATGGAATCGGGCCGGAAGAGATCCACATCCGAAGCCTGCTGGAACGACTGCGCGGCGATATCCGCGAAGTCATCCTCGCAACGAATCCCACGCTGGAGGGAGATGCAACAGCGCTTTATTTGCAGAACCTGATTCGTCCTATTGGCATTCGTGTGTCGCGGATTGCCCGTGGTTTGCCCACCGGCGGCGATTTGGAATTTGCGGATGAAAACACCCTGGCTGCCGCGCTCTCTCTGCGGACGGAAATGTGATTGGAATTCCCCTTTCCCGAACGCAATAGAGCGTAATGAGAAGTATTTCTCATTACGGTTTCCAGTTTGTCAGTTGTCCGGTCGTGTGCGTCTGAAGCCAGTGACGTAAATCGTCCGCACACCGAACGCCATCCTCCAATACCGCCCGATAGAGATCAATTGACAAACAAGCCAAGGTGTTGTCGTTTGCCCGGGATTCTTTCAATTCGAGAATGGCCTTACGAGTCTCGTTCGTGAGCGCCTTTTTCATCGGCTCCACAAAATGTTCGCTGCGCGGAAGAGAGTAGTCTTCGGGCGCAGACCACATATCGACTTTCCAATCCCGATTCTCCTCATCCCGATACCGAATTTGCCAGTACAAGGCCTGGTCGGGAGTCTTCAATCCATTCAGGAATTGCGCGTGGGTCACATGGCTGTTTTGCGCGCATTCACGCAGAACTTGAAAACCGTGATCGATCTGAAGGTCCGGACAATAAATCTCCATGTCGATATCGAAGTCGACGATCAAATCGTATGCCAACGCCCCCACGATAACCGGGCGTCCAAAACGCCCCCAGCGTTCGACTAGCTGCAAATCCGCCAGAATTCCTTCAGCGGCTTTTCGTCTTTCTGCTGCCCGCAAAAAAACACTCATCATCATTCAACCTCCAAAGAAATCTTATTCACAACCGTTATTTCGAGTATGACTCCGGCGGGGCCGGTGATTGGGTGAAGAGACAGTCCCAGATTGGAGGACACCGGCAAGATGCCGGTACCACCCGAATCCCCCGTAACAGGGGTGGCATTGGTTTCCAGCCTGCGATTTACGGAACCTCAAAAATCAGGCCGTGGCAGCAGGCCTGCTTTCTGCAGTGTCGGTTCGGCCAGTTCTTCACGTTCCAATGTGATCAGGTGGACTCCCCGGACACCCTCGATTTCGCGGCATTGCTGAATCAATTCCGCTGCAATGGCGATTCCTTCTTCCTCGGACCGTTTCTGTTCCTTAGCCCGTTCCATTCGCTGAACGATCTCATCCGGGATGCGGATTCCGGGTACGCGCGTCTTCATAAATGTCAGTGCGCCCACCGTTCTGGCAAGGACAATGCCGCCCAAAATGGCGATTTTCTCATGCAACCCTTTGTTTCGCACATCCGCCATGAACTCCCGAAACCGTTCGATATCGAAAACGCACTGAGTCTGTACAAAATCCGCTCCTGCCGCGATCTTTTTTGCCAGGCGCATGATCCGAAACTCCTGCGGGTCCGAGAACGGATTCTCCGCCGCTCCGATGAAAAAGCGCACCGGCTGAATGGGCTGTTTCGGGCTGTTGCGCAATTCTTCCCCGGAATCCAGCACACCCGGATTTGCCATGCGCTTGACCATCTGCAAGACGTGCATGGGATCCACATCCGAAACCTGGCGAGCCGTTCGATGCAGACCGAGTGTGATATGGTCCCCCGAAACCACAAAGGCGTTCTTGATCCCGAAGGCCGATGCGCCGATCAGGTCCGCCTGAATCGCCAGCCGGTTCCGGTCCCGCGTGGTGAATTGCAGCACCGGCTCCCCCCCCCGTTCCAGGATCAACAAAGCCGTTGCCCAATTGCACATACGGACATTTGCGCCCTGGTTGTCCGTTACATTGATCGCTTCCACTCGACCCACCAGGCAATCCGTCTTTTGCCGCACATATTCGGCATCCGCACATTTCGGCGGACCGAGCTCCGAGGTCACAATAAATTGGCCGGAACGAATCGCCCTCTCCAGGCGACTCGGTTCATACTCGGGCCTCTTTGATATTTCGTCCATAATCCGTTCCTATTCCATCGGAAGGTATCGTGAATACAGCCAACGCCAAGGGAGGTACTATTGAAGATTGGAATCGGAAGAGCAAGAGTCCCGGTGTCCGGTGATTGAACGGACCTTTTCCACGAAATGACTGCGCTCAAATGGTTTTTCAATGAACGCGATTTTTCGGTTGACCATTTTGCTCGGATCGAACGGCATTTTGATATACGCAGTGGTGAGCAGAATCGGGGTATCTGCGGCATGGGGGGAGTTGTTGAGACGTTCCAGCACTTCGGTTCCGTCGATATCGGGTAGACGAAAGTCCAGGACAATGAGATCGAAATCCTCCTCATCTGCCCGCGAACAACCTTCGACCCCGTCCCAGGCTTTTTGAATTTGAAATCCCTCCATTTCGAGGATTTTCTCGATCAGTCGAGAAATCAGGGGGTCATCTTCAATCACGAGGGCTTTGGGCTGTTTGGTCATCGAACGCTACCGGATAATTCCAGACGACCGGGTGCGGATTCCCAGGGTGGTGGGAATCCGAGTCTCTTTCCTTGCCACGTGTTTCTTCGCTCCAGGGTATTCTCAATTGCCCTGACTGTCTCGGTTCGATTCAGGCACCATTCCGGGGCAATCAGGACCTCTCTGGGCGCATCCGCGGAAAGACGTTGCAGAGCCACGTCCGCCGGAACATACTCCAGAAAATCGGCCACCCGCTCCGCATATTCTTCACGGGTGAGTACAGAGACCTCACCGCGCCGGTACTGATCTGCCAGCGCCGTATCTCTCATCACGTGCATCAGATGAATCTTCAGGCTTTGATAGGGAAACTCTGCGATCCGCTGCGCTGTCTCGATCATATCCTCCCGCGATTCCCCCGGCAGTCCCAGAATAACATGAATGCAGATGCGCATTGGGCGCGGAATGGTCTGCTCCATAATCTGCACGAAGTTCTCATAAGTGTCGCAACGATTCACGCGCTCCAGGGTTCGGTTGTGTACGGTCTGAAGCCCGTATTCGATCCAGACATCCCATTGTTGCGCGTATCCCTCCAACAGGTCCAACACGGCCGGAGACACACAGTCCGGGCGTGTTCCGACCGAGAGCGCGACCACTTCCGGGAACGACAACGCCTCATCATAGCGGCTCCGAAGTACCTCGATGGGCGCGTAGGTATTGGAATAGGGTTGAAAATACGCGATGAAACGCTGCGCCTTGTAACGATTGCGCATAAACTCCATGCCCTCCTGCATCTGCTCCCGCACGCTTCGCGCGCCGCGTCGCGTGTTGTAACTGAATCCCTCGTTGTTACAGAAAGTACAGCCGCCCACGGCCCTGGTTCCATCGCGATTCGGACAGGTAAATCCGGCATCCACGCAGACTTTATGCACACGGCAACCGTATCGTTCCCGAATCCAATCGCCGAACGTCCGGTATCGCTTGCGCATCAGTTTTTCATTCCTTCATTGGAATATCGGTGATAAGACAGATAGCCGAAACGGGTTTTTTGGGTGACGAATGAATACGACTTCTGAAAAACCGGATGATTTGCCAACTCAATCTGGGCCGGATAGGTCAAAACATCCTCGAGCGGAACCTCCGTGTACCGCGTTCGGATCCGTTGGAAAAGCAACATAGGCGCGATCTGGATTCGCTGCGGTCTCCGCCGCAGCACATAATCCGCGTCGCCCTTCTCATGCCCGGCGACTCCGCCCCCGATCGGCACATCTCTCTGAGAAATATGGTGGTCATTGATACCCAGGATGTCAATGGTCGGGAGCGATGAGATGTATGGGAGCGCCCCGGCGGTGACCACCGCAATCACAGTGTCCGGCTCGACCTCCTCCCGCCAAATCTCCCCGATCCGCCCCCAGCCCTCTGCCCAACCAATCTCGGAACGATGGAAATATCCTCCATCCCGGTACTCGAATCCCCAGCCTGCGTTCAATACTCCACACAGCACCGCGAATACAACCGACACGGTTGCAGGAAGACCTTTCCAAACCGGTTGCGCGATGACTTTCTGCACGAGAGATATCTGCCTACAAGCGTTTTGAAGACCCATCGCAGCCAGAATCGAAAGGATCGGAACCACCGGCACACAGAACCGGCCCAGAGTGTAATGATCGCCGCCCGAAAGAACTACAATTATCAGGTAGAACAGCGAGAAACCAAGCAGTCTGATAAATGCCCGATCCCGCCATGCCCCGACAAAACACCCCAGCGGAATCAACAACCAGAACGGGTGCGCCACACAAACATCCAAAACATACCGCAACCCCCGCCACCAAAGCGCCGGCCCCGCGAATCCATGCTTTGCATAAAACGAATTCGGAAGCCATAAGCCATACGTCCATCGCCGCCATAATAAATAGGAGCCGAAAACCGCGATGAATACGCCGATAAAAATGATCGCAGGGGCGACGCATGTGTCGCCCCCAGCGCCTGCGAGGTGTTCACCGGTTTCCGGCTTTCGCCGGAATGACGGGATGTTTTCCCCCTTTGCCTTCAGCAGACGGTCGGG
>JAKPRU010000864.1 GCA_029557025.1 Candidatus Omnitrophota bacterium
CTCCGCCCCCCTCCCGTCGAAGATTCAAGGCCCGTCGCCATTCTGAAGGACGAATTCCTGCAACTGCGATTGCCCCTCTATGGAGCGCTGACATTAGTCGATTTAACCCTGCAACACACCGCCGGCTCTATAATACAAGACGCTACAGACCGAAGACTCTTTACCATTTACGACGGAACTAAGGAAATACCTTCCAGTGAATTCCTTGTCTCGGACCTGGGCGATCCGGACCGGCCGGATTCAAGCCCAATTCCTCTTCGCGCTGAAACAAAGACCTTTTCCGTCGTCCTTGTCTGTTCATCTGGAGCCGACACGGGAATTACAATGCACTTGGAGATCGAGAACAAGTCAGACACCAGCCGGGAAATCCGAGTAGTGTTCCCCGAGTTGCGCGCTCTAAAGATTTCCGAGTCCTTAAATGAGAACTACTACTGCTTTCCCGGTCGCTCTTCCATGATCTCCATGCAACCCGTCAATATCGCGCAAGATTATGGCGGCTGCTTTCCGCTGCAATTCCTGGACATGTATTCTCCACAGAAAGGCGGGCTATGCGTATATACCCAGGATCGAGATCTGAACGAGAAAACATATCATTTGACTAAAAATCCGGTCGGGATTGGCATTGGAATTGAATATGGGAAGTCCGTTCCGATCACACTCAATCCACACGAGCGATGGGTGTCGCCGCCGACTGTATTTCGCGGACATCCGGGAGATTGGCATGATGCCCTGGACTTCTATTCCGACTGGGCACACAGTTGGCGAATTTCGCAGCCGCAGTCCCGCGCGTGGATGCGGAACATCTGGATTTGCCGACGGGATTACCCGTTAGGCGGAACCGGATATCTATTCGATGAGACACAAAACCAATACACCTTTTCCGATCTGATCGAAGAAGCGCAAGCATGTTTCGGCGGGATCGACCTCATCGATATTTCCGGCTGGGCGTATTCCGAACGGTATGGTCGAGTCGGCGACTACGATTGCACCGAACTGGGCGGCAAAGAGAGCCTGCGCTCCGCAATCGTTTCCGCCCACAAACAGGGTATTTATACCGGCCTCTACCTGGAGGGATACCTGGTAGATGAAAGAAGTCGCCTGGCGCAACAGGTGGGTAACCGCTGGCAAATTACTCGCGCCGATGGTCAACCAGCGTTCTGGACTGGCAACCGCGAAATGTTCTTCTGCCCCGCTGTCCCTGAATGGCAAGATCTTTTCAGCCGGACATATCAACGAGTAGCCGAAGAAACAGGCGCTCATGCACTTTATGTCGATGAGTTCGGATTTGCGGACCGCGGCAAGGCCTGCTACAGCACACAGCACGACCACCCTCCCGGTCAGTCACCACTGATCGGTGAGGATGCCATGCTCCGGGCAATCCGCCGGGCTTTGGACCGGTCCCATCCGGAAACGGCTATTTATACCGAAGAGGTTCCGTGCGATCTGACCTCCCAATGGGTTGACGCCGCATTCTGTTATGGGATGTACTCCTCCGGCGAGAATAGTCACCCCACAAAAATTAACCTGGCGCGTTATACATTTCCGGAATTGAAAATCATCGAGCTCTTTGTTCCCGGAATCTACCCGCGCGCTGCCAGCGAAGAAGATGCCAAACTGGCCTTCTTCCATGGTCACGCGATCTGGTTGAAAGGACGGGCCGCATCCTGGTACAGCGCTGCATTTCGGGCCTTCGTCCGCAAATCCCACGTCATTCAAAAAACATATTCCGAGATATTCGCCTCAGACGACTGCACAGCCCTCGTTCCCACTATGGCCGATAACGTCTATTCCAATCGCTTCCATCATGGCGATCGAGTTATTTATACTCTATACAATGCCGGCTATTCCTCCGTGGACGGCCCTCTAATTGCCGTGCCTGACAAAGAAAATCGAGCGATCGTTGATCTATGGAATGATACGCCGCCGAAAGTCACCGTAGAGGGTGAGGAGGCTGTCATTCACGGGTCACTGGAACCGCATGGAATCGGCTGTGTGTTGATCGCTCCGAAATAGCGCTGGTACGCAGAGGCTCAAATATGTATAATGATTTTCCGTGGACCGGAACCCTGTGTGTCACTCTTCTCCATCACGCTTCGAGGAGACGATCGAGTTGAAGGCGTCTTCGCATAGTATCGGTATCTTACCTGTGTCTTTTCACGGTCGCTGAGTTGCCGACACTATTCGATTACATAACATCCATTGGAGGACCGTACATTATGAGAATACGACTTATTCTTTTTCCTGTATTGTTCCATATCATCGGGACAAGCTATGCGGAAGTCTGCCCGGTCGGAAACAATTTCCTCCAAAGGGACATCGTTATCGACCGGGGAATTATCCGAACAACCGCTATCAGGAATCTCCTTGCCGACCGTGTTATCCCTGTCACCGGTGAGGAATTCGTTCTTTCAATTGCCGGCCTTCCCGAACTGAAATCCTCTGACTTCCACTGTAATCCCATGGGGACCGCAGCCATTTCCACAGGACCCCATGGTGTACTCAGCGGTTGGGTGGGATTGATGTGTGATGCCTGCCTTCTTTCGGCAACAATTTCATACAATCCTGAAACGAGCACGCCATACCTGCGGAAGAAAGTCACAATCACAAACAATTCGAATCGCGCTCGTGTCCTCCGCCGGTTGGAAGTCGAACATCTTACCCTTGACGGTGAGCCGTTAGATTACTCCGCGAATCCGCAATTCCCATCCCTGACGGACTATGGTCAACCTGTTCTCTACGATTCCGTCTGGACCGGCCTTGAGCATCCCGCCGCAAACACCGCGGTCGATCAATCGGGTACTCTTTTCCTGCGCCAACATCCGGGCATTGAGCTGAAACCGGGACAATCCTATACATCCTACCCGGCGGTTATGGGGGCGGCCGCCCGCGGCGAAGCAAGGGATGCCTTCGAGACTTATGTAGAACATGTAATAAAATACTACTCCGGACCACCGAGAGTATTTTTCTGGTGGAACGGATTTCGTGTAATCAAACCGCCTGACCGTCTCTCGCAAGGCCTTGCTATGGCCCAATATCTTGTAGATAAATTGGAGAGACCGTATGGGAAGGTCTTTGACGCTTTCAGTTATGATGCCGGATTCGATATGTATCGGCCCGAGGGGCTGTGGGTTCCTAATGAAGAGAATATATGGGATGAAACCCTTCGCATACTGAAAGGCAGTCCGACCGGACTGGGATTCTGGGCTTCGTTTTCCTGCGTCTTCGACACAAGCACACATGATTGGGGAAAGATTCAGGGCTTCGGTCTGCAACACGCGAAAGCCTACTGCCTGGCAGAGCCGATTTACCATGGTGCCGCAAAAACGCGCCTGCTGGAGATTGTCCGGAAATACGATATGCGTGTCATTTCCTTCGACGGAATGTATTTAGGACAGGGCTACGGGTGTAATACTCCCAGCCACGGCCATTGGGTTTCTGACGGGCCGGATGCGGGCAAATACGGAACCGAGGCGGTAGTCAACGCCGAGTTAGACATTTTCCACGCAATAAGAGAGATTCAGCCGGAAATCAATATCGACTTCTTTGTCTGCGGTGAGTGGGTCAGTCCCTGGTGGCTGACCGTCGTGGATGGAGTCCACAGCGTTCCCGGAGACACCGTCGGTACGCACATCATTTCCCCGGTTCTCCGCGATGAATTGATTACCGCGCGCGATATCCAGTGTTTCGAACTGCATCGGAATCAGCGAAGGCCGTTCCCGCTCTGGGCCGAGGATCTATATGGATTCCAAGTCCGAAAAGACCATCTCATTGACGGCGTTACGGCAGTTAACGAAGACTACACGGAAAAATGGGAAAACGAGTATGTCCTCGGGCTTGCGGGGCGCGGAACGATTACCAGTTTCATTGCCTGCTCGGATCTTCCGCTCCTGGGAACAACCGCAACCGGCATGAGATTCCTCGCGGATGTCCATCGCTGGGTCTGTCACAATCGCGAAATCTACCGCCACACGCGCTGGATACTTGGCGATCCCAATAAGGCCGAGGTGTGCGGATACGCCCATGGCAATCGGGATAACCGTTCTCTGGTCGCGATTCATAACCCTTCAATTGAAACACGCGAAGTGTCTCTGGAAATCAATTCAGAGCTGGATCTGAAAAACACGGGGAAACCGTTTGTCGTTAATATGATCTATCCGCATCGGTATCATGTAGCCGATGCGGCATGGAATGAGAGCGTTGCATTTCCGATTTATGGCTACGAGGTAATCCTTCTGGACATTCGCCGGGAACCTGTGTCGATGAAACCGTTTCCCAATCTTGTGGAAAGCCTTCTCACAGAACCAGGAGTACAGGTATCGCCACCCTCCCTGCAATCCGGCAAGATCGCCGTGGCGGCAACGGTAAATATTCCAGAGTCTCACGCGAGCAGTAATCTGCTTGTCTATCTCCGTCCGTCATCAACAGTACACTATGGGATCACGGCGACTATTAACGGAGAGGAAACTTCCGCTACGATTCGTTCACGGTCAAGAAGGGAGCGGGAGGAAGCATGGTTTCAGGTTCCTTTAGTGGCCGGAGCAAACCGCATCAGAATTGAGTTGTCGGCAGGCGATCAGAATCAAATCGGTTCCTGGATTTGCTCCACGCTTCCCGCGCCGCCGGAAATCAATCTTCCGGAATCGGAAGAACCTCTGTTCCCCATACTGCCTCCCGACTATAGAAGACAATACTGGCCCGTGCATCCGCTTGAGGCCGTCGGGACAGGAAAGCCATAGCAGCCTGTGGTCAAAGTGACGGAGAGATTGTACGTGTGCTGAATGGAACACTCATACCTTCCTTGCCGGATCATGTCAGATCAATTACACAATACTATTGAATGAATTCGAAGGCGAATACGTCGGCTTTGATTATTTCAAATTCAACCTGGATGTGTTTACCGGCGGCGGAGAGATCGCCTTTGCACCAGTGAACCGGGGCGCGTAAAGAGTCCACGGTAATCGGTTCGCAATCCGAAAAGGTCAGGCCCGGAAGGGCTTGGCCGGTGTCGGCATCGATTATCTGTGCCCGTAATTGTCCGGCGGATGCGTTGACATTTACCTGTAACGTGTTGGCCGGTTCAGTCAGCGCAATCGGGACGGTTTTCAGTGTACCGGATTCTGTACCGACTGCGCGTCGGGCAACGTAACGGTCCAGAGGCATTGTGACCAGACCGATCTGCCGTTCGTCAAAGCGGTTGATTTTGTGACCTTGTTTATATCCGCCGTAATAGAGATAGACTTCATCGCCGACGATCAGCTGGTCATCAATCCATGCGTGGGCGTGATCCCAGGCGGCGGGATTATCATCCGGTTCGAAGAACTTGGTTCGGTCCCTCACCCAGGTTCGTCCGTCGCGGCTCCAGGCAAGGGAAGTGTGTGCGCGTCCGAAACTGCCTTCTTCGGTTCCGGAGGCCCGGAGGTCGTCGCGAAGGATCTTGACCATACCGATCAGCAACGAGCCTCGTGCCAGGTAGCCATCCATCGCGTAGAATTGG
>JAKPRU010000890.1 GCA_029557025.1 Candidatus Omnitrophota bacterium
GAAATAATCGCGGAGGTCCGATATACTGAGGATGTCGCAGGCTTCCTGTTCGATCTCGTGGGCCTTGTCTTTCCAGAGCAGATCAAAGACCTCTCGCACGCGACGGACGATATCGTCCCGGTGCGGCCGATCTCCGTTGAAACCGGGATCGTCCACCAGGACGCCGTCCCAGGAGATACGGAGCGGATACTCGGAATCAGGAATGGTCGGGTTCTTTACCGAGCCATCCGGCGGCAGAGTGTTTGCGTCCGGTCGGGCGCGGAGCCATTCCTCGCTGACGATGCGGTTCTGTTCCGCGGGCAGGCCGTCCGGACCGACCAGCATTCCGGGCGGGCAGATCGGCAGCGGATCAAAGGGGTTTGGTAGTTTCGGGGCGCGTGATGGGTCGATGGCAATGCGGACGTCCCAGCGGCCCATTAAGATGCCGATACACTCCGAGAGGATCGATTCGGCATGCCCCCGCAAATCGAAAACAATACCAAGTTCTTTAGCCGTTTCCGCAATGCCCTTCGGGGATGCCTCAAGAATGTGGCTGGTTATCTCGATCCGCCTGTCAACGAAATAGCTCTTTTTCGTGAACCAGCGCTTCGCCCCCTGACTCTCAACGGCCGCCTTCATCAGTTCCTCCACAGAGCAGTTCAGGAGGCGGCCAACGTCATCTGGTTCCGCGTCCTTGGTGTAAGAACATGGATGAGGCCCGACTTCGGATTCAATGAAAGCGGCTTCTTCATCAACCAGCGAAAAGGCGTTTGAAACGGCGTCATCAAGCTCCTTCGAACATTCCAACCCGTTGAGGATTCCGCAGAGGATTTCCGATGTGGCACAAAACGATGACTCTTTAATTCCTTCTCTTCCGGCAACTGTGGCGAACCGACCGAACAGACAACTTGTTTCAAGGCGCTCGAATTCTTCGATTCGGTTTGCAAGCATCAGCCGGGCGAGTTCTCGATTACGTGGGGTGTCAAGGCGTTCGATGGGCTGTGCAGGCACACTCTCCACAACTGCGGTTGTGTATCTTCTGGCCGCGCTTCCGGCGGTTGCGATGTCGCCCGCTCCGACGGCTAATTCCAGGAAAGCCTGGGGAACCCTGCAACACAGAAAGGCTATCGACAACAAGCAGCGGTCGTTCGAGTCGAGGAACCAACTCTGGGCGTTGTGACTAAAGACGCAATCAGCCGGAATCACTTTAGAAGCAAAAGCGCTTGCTGTTCTAACTGTGTATGTCGCCCCTGGCAGGAAATAAAAAGAGGTGTTCTGAAATCGTGACCCGGAATAGCACGCCAATTGGCGTCCTTCATTGATCCAGTCAACAAGAAGATGAATGTCATCAAAGTAAGGGGAGTATTCGCCCCCTTTGGAGAATCGTCGCCATCGACGTTGACGCCCTATCTGGGAAATTGAAACCTCCCAACCTAATCTTGCGAACCTGAAATCGTCTCCGCTTGCCAAACCCTGCCGAACTCGTGCCACGGCTGTCCCAAACAGGCCTGCTGTGCTGTAACGACGTAGCAGCCGCAGGGGGGCCCAATAGGCGAAGACGCAGCCTGGTACTTTCGAGATGATCCCTTGTTCAACAAAGAACGTGTCAGCATTCAATCCGGTTTCTAATAACCGAACAGAATCAATAAGCCCCGGTTCTTTGTCACGGGTCGATAGTTGCCGATTGACGAATATCTTTCTTGAATCAGGTTCGCCGCGTTCTATGACGTAGGCAGCCACCTCCACCAGCGCCGAATCAAGGACTCCGAGACCGAGGTCCACAAAGCACGCCAACCGGTTTTGAAAGACAACATCCCGACGCCAATCTTCACTGTTGCCAAGGAAGAATCCTGTGCGGGCGCTGAGGATTCCGACTCGTCCCTGTATCTGCATCAGGGCGAGCATTGCCTCTACAAACGCCTGAAATACATCGCCGGAACTGCGTCCGTATCGCCCATCAACATAGCTCTTGCTTGGATGAGACGCCTCGCCGAACGGCGGATTCATCAGCACCACGTCATAGCGCTTGCGGCAGAGATCGATGAAGGCGAATCCCCTGCCTGCGTCCTCCGCGAACAGACGGCGACGGGTCGCATGTCCGTTTTCCGCCTGTTCGGCATAGTTCTTCAGGGCATCCAGGATGCGGTCCTCCGCTTGCTCCCAAAACCGGACATCGGTGATTCCCTTCACATCGAAGCGCAGCTCCTGCTGTTTCGGTCGGGGGGCGTCCATGGTGTG
>JAKPRU010000891.1 GCA_029557025.1 Candidatus Omnitrophota bacterium
CCTCATTTCCCGCGGAGTCTGTAATGTAGGGATTGGCCGGTACGGTAACCGATTGGCCTTCCGGATCCGTAAGACTGGAGTGGTATCCCGGCCAGTACCGGTTTGCACCCGAGGGAAAACTATACCCGGAGACATACACGGTAAGCCCATGATCCCCTGCAGGGTTTTCTCCGTTGGGAGAAGCCCGAAAGAGGGAATTGGAAGAAAGCGTACCATCCCGGCTTCCCGGTTCAATATCTCCTGGATACGACAAATACCCGACCAGCGTAACGGTGCCGCTGGATGCAGTAAGGTGACCTCCATACTCTCCTGCTAGAGCAAAACTCGATTGCGCCCGGACGTTGTTTGCCGGAGTGCCAGAGCCGATCAGAAAGGCAGGATCGTTCCCCAGGTTTACCGGTTCTGAATACCGCAGGTGAAAGTAATTATGAGCATCGTATGGACGGTAGGTGAGAGGATCCCCTGTTGAGTCCTCATCATGGCGAGCCCGTCCCCTCTGTACCGCTACCAGAACCGGCCGGCAACCGTCTGCTACACTGGTGAACCGCTCCGTTAAATTGTCGTAGCCGGCCGTTCCTGCCTCCGCCTCCCGTGCGGTAGACCGGACGCGGTTTTTATTTTCATCCCGGAAAACAAAGAATCCCGAAAGGTCTGTAGCGCCTGTCCCCCCTGTTTTCCCAAACCAGATATCAGGTATTTCTGTCTGGTGCGCGGCAGGAATCCCCGGCCGGCCCCGATCTGTACTGCTTGCATTCCCCGATGAAGTTCCCGTTGCGTCGGTATTCCACCGGTTCGCATCGGCAACCTTAAGATAGAATACAGACAGGTCTCCCTGCCCATCTGTAGAGGTGGTGCATTCTGGATCGATGAAAGCGCCGGTAAACGGTACGGTTTCAGAATTGGTCCGTAGATTTACAACGGAACCGGAATATCCGATTACCTCATTGATCTCGTCCTTCGAATTTTCGATCGGTTTGGAGAATTCCACCCGGATCACATTGTCATACACCGTGTAGGTGCCAGTACCAAGGATAGGATTCCCTTCCATCAGCACAGCCCGGCTCGTATCCCAGTTGGTGTTTGTTCCATCGACCGTTACATTCTCACCAGCGGCAATGACCCGCGATGCCTGACAGTAGTTCACGGTAAGGTTGTACGCCTCTGCAAAAGCCACCGATGCATCCGCCCCATCGGCCTGGATAGCGAGAGTCCAGTTGGCAGAGTTACCGTTCAAGGTTGTTCCGTTAGCGTAGAAGTTCTTCCCTACGGTGAGG
>JAKPRU010000919.1 GCA_029557025.1 Candidatus Omnitrophota bacterium
TTTCAATTCTTTCGGCGTAACGAAGTCAGCCACCAGGTGGCTGCCATATTAAAATCACTCGATATATCAATACCTAAGGCAATTTTACGCATTGAAAATCTGAACTGAACCTGTAGACACACGACCTTTTTGGCCTGTTCCTGTAAATGCCCCTCTCTACTCGCTCTACGGCTCTGTGCTCACTTGTCCGTCCCAAACGCAAGTCTTCGACAATGGCCATTTTGGCGACAAGGTCGGCGGGAGATTTGGCGCGGCAGGCGGCGCGATAGTTCGCACCAACCGAGGTGCCGCATCGGAGCAACTGGTTTCCAATCACCTTCGCGGTCTGGTTTTGCGGCAACGCTTCCACCAACCGTATCACCCTGATCGCAAAGGCTTTGGTTCTGTTCTTGAATTCATCCGCGTTCATGGAGGCCGCATATGACATTTTCAATCAATCCTCAACCCTTCGATTGCAGATTTCGGATTTCGGATTGCGGATTCTGAACAGATCAACTTCAAGCAAACGCCTTTTCAATCCACAATCCGCAATATGAAGGCGCGCCCTGGGGCCCCGTGTACGGGGAGCTTCTGACCTTCGATGACCCCGAGACCAGCCTTCCGGCCAGCGACCGGCTGAAGGGTTTCCACCCCGGCGGTCCCTGCCTCTACCGCCGTGTTCTGGTACCCGTCCAGGTCAACGAAGCCGACCTTCCGGCTTGGCTCAATGTGGGATTTCCTTCGACAGTGAGGAAACTGCAACCGTTAGGGTTCTCACGATGGCCCCGAAACGGGTAATTTCTCTCGAACGGCAGGTTTGCGGCCCGGATAGGGATCGATTCCGGTATGTATTCCGTGAAGCGGAAACTCGAGAGATCGTCGGGGCAATCGATACGGACAAATCCAGGTTTCTGCGGCAAATTGCGGTTGACAATCGGAAAAGACTGGCGCATCATAACCCATTGGAAAATGGGAGAGGTGCGTCCCTCTCTCTGTACGGCCGAGGCGAGCGGGTAGTCGCAAATCGTAACATACTGCGGGAGCAGGAGAAATGACCGAGATCGAAGACCGATGGTTGTCGGTGGAAGAGATATCCAAATACCTCGGTGTCAGCAACGACACGGTGTACCGATGGATCGGCAAGCAACGGATGCCCGCTCACCGGATGGGCCGCCTCTGGAAATTCAAGAAGAACGAAATCGACGAGTGGGTGAAAGCCGGAGGTGCTTCCTCACACGACCAGAGGACCGATTAGGCAGGTATCGAAGAACATGGAACGGATCGAAAGGGTACACATAGAAGATCGGGTCAAGCCATCCCCGTTGGTATTGAATCAGATTAAGGACTTGCCGCGGGGTCTGGGCTACCGCGATCAAGACCTTTCGCAGGAATTCTTCGTCGGAGAGGAGACCCGAAATGGCTAAAGAAAACAGTAACGGAGCGAACCTCGGCTTCGAATCCGAACTCTGGCGAGCGGCCGATGCCTTACGTTCCAACATGGATGCCGCTGAGTATAAGCACGTTGTGCTCGGTCTAATCTTCCTCAAGTACATCTCAGACGCTTTTGAAGAGCAGCATGCC
>JAKPRU010000926.1 GCA_029557025.1 Candidatus Omnitrophota bacterium
AGGTAGAGGAAGCGCAGCAGAAAATTGTCGCGATCATCCGCCGTCTGGAAGATGCCGGAGAAATCATTATCTCCCGTGGCGGCGAAGAGGACATGATGGTGTGAGAGAATTAAGAATTCAAAAATAAAATAAACAAAAAAAGGGAAATATAAAGAATAAGAAAAGAGAAGATGAATAGTAGGACAGGCCTCCGTGCCTGTCATTGTATTCCTGCTCTCACCTTGACCGCGCCCGCCTCCTTGGCATGTCGATCTCAGGTTCCGTGATGTTGTCCTGCTCTTCGGCAATGCTGAATTGAATGCGGTAAGGGGTATTGGAGAACAACTGCCCGTCTATTGTGCGAAGTTTCTTCCCGATCGTGATCGAATACCGTGTCCCTGCATTCAATCCTACCTCTACCTCGATTCTTCCACCTGATCCGCGACGTCGCGTAAAGAATTCCGGCACGGATTGTGCATGCGGATTGATCTGGAACGCTGCGCTCAGACTGGCCGGATCAACGGGCGCGTTGGTATCGATAATCAGGCGGTGTATCGGAAACAGAAGCACATTCCTTGCCCCGTCTTTCGGGACACTCCCGACGATCAGCGGGCCATCCGTCGTAAATCGAAAAACATAATCGTTGCGTAATGGTATCCCTTTTGGATTGGAGGCCGACCGGCGGATGGCAACCTCATAGGTTGTTTTAAACCGGAGCCCCTGAGGTCCCTGGCGCAATAAACGGAGGTGCAGTGTATCGTGATCCGATAGCTCACTCTCCCGACCGAAAAACATGTCCAGGGCAACGGCCGGTGAAACAAGAACGCTGCTCTTGACGGAATTCCCATCCATCGTCTCGCTGAACTTGACCGTCACATCGAGGAATTGATCGAAGCCCACGTTCCGTGCCCGATTCGGAGGATTCGAGCTGACTACGTAAGGATGCTCGACCTCTCGTTTCAATACGACCGGAGGAAGGGAAACGGTTTCTTCGGGAAAGACAGTCACGTCTTCCAGGTATTCCGTCTGATACCCTGCCTTTTCAAAGATAACCAGGTGTTTTCCTGCCGGAACATCCTGAAAGAAAAAGAGACCTCCAGGTGCGGATAAGGTTACCTGGCTCGTGGTCTGAACGGCCACCGTCACGCCACCGGCAGTGTCGTTATCTTCCAGTGTCACCATCCCTTCGATGGCTCCGTATCCCTCCACACCCTGTTCCAGGTCCTCTTCCGTGACTCGGTGTAGCGTCAGAGCGGGCGCTTCACTGATGATGCTCGCCCCGATCTCCACATCGAACAGCCGCTCGGTCCGGTATCCCGGATGCGAAGCTTCCACCACATACTTCCCGCTTGGAATATCCACGAAAATATACCGGCCTTCCGCGTTTGTTATCACGCTTTGCTGGATTCCGATCAGCCGCACCGTCGTTCCTTCGTGACTCGTTTGATCCTGAAGAGTAACGATTCCCTGCAAAACACCACGACCGACCTGCCCGGCGCTTCGGCGCAAGGTCACCAAAAGCCCGATCCCCTCTGTCGCAGAGAAAGGTGTGATATTCGGCACCTGTTCCGTGTTGAATCCCGCATGAGAAAACTCCACTGTGTATGGGCCTTCTCCAAGATTCTCCAACCGGAAACCGCCGTCTACCGAAGTAGTTGTTGCAGACCCCGGAACTTCAAGCACGCTCACCATGGAGCCGCTGTGATTGATCTCCCCATCCAGCAGAACTCTTCCCCATAAGCGCCGGTCACCGAGAACCGGCTTTTCAATCTCCGCCGTGGGAGTGGGTACAATGGACGGAGAAAGCACGATATCCGGCAGAATTACCGCCGCCGGTTCGTCTACAGTCACCTGAAGATCGCTGACACTCTGGTATCCGTCTTTAAGGGCGATGAGTTGATACGTGCCCATTTCCACTTTATCGAATCGAAAGACACCGCTTTCGTCGGTGGTTGTAGAGTGGGGGGTTCCCAGGAGCAGAACAATTGCGCCGGAATGATCTTCCCGACCTTCCAGTCGGATTCGTCCCCGGATACTGCCTGTTTTGGGGGGAAGAGGAATCAGGGGCTGGCTCGCAAGAGTAACCTGTGCCCCGGCCGGAATTTGTACGGTTTGCCGGATTTCTTCATACCCCTCTTCGCTTGCGACCAGCTCATACTCACCGGCCATAATCCCCCGGATGTGGAATCGCCCCTGGCGGTCAGTGAAAGCCTGGTGGGATGTACCGGGCAGGAATACATGAATTCCTTCGCTGTCCGCCGTATCCGGGAGAACAAACTGCCCCGACAAATCACCTTCCGGGCTTGTTCGGGCGCAACCGAACAGAAGCGAGGCGGCAATGATCCCGCACACAAGGATCAATCCGGCCCCGGCTCTCGGTAACCTCTTACGAAAACGATGAATCGACCGCATCGATGAGTATTTTTCCTCCTGAACTCCTGCA
>JAKPRU010000953.1 GCA_029557025.1 Candidatus Omnitrophota bacterium
ATCAGGTCCGCGAGAAGCCCCATCACACAAGTGATAAATCCCACCATAATCATCGTAATATCCGCCTGCTCCAGCCCTTTCCGCAGTACCAGCGCATCCCAGAGTCCGCGCGCGATACCCAGGAGAATCACAGCAAATCCGACGGGCAGAAAAACCTTGAGCGGATTGAAATACATAATCATCCGAATCACGGTGAACAAGTATTTCGAAGTATCTTTGATCGGATGGAACTTGGACCTGCCGATTCGCTTGTGATACGTGGTGGGAACCCATTTCACGGCGTACCCGTTACACAAAAACGCCAGCGTCATCGTGGTGACACACGAAAATCCATCCGGGATGACCCAGAGGTACTTCAGCATAATATCCCGCTTGAACGCTTTCAGACCGGTATTCAGGTCCGGAATGTACGTTCCTGAAAGGTAGATCGCCAGCCGACGAATAAACCACTTCGCCGGAACCCGCAGAAATTTCAGCGTTCCCTCCTCGGAGGTACGCGCGCCGTTCACTTGGTCGAACTCCGGTATTTCTTTGAGCAGCGCAGGAATATCGGGCGCATTGTACGACCCGTCGCCATCCAGCATAACAATGATCTTGCCGCGTGCCTCTAAAATGCCGGTTTTGCGTGCCGCACCCGATCCGCCCTTGATGGGCCGACGAATTACCGTAACTCCCTTGCTGCGGGCAACTTCGACAGTTCGGTCGGCGGAACAGTCATCCACCACAAGAATCTCATAGCTGTGGGGATCGCCTTCCATTCCCGCGCGAATATCATCGATCACCTTCCCGATTGCCGCTTCCTCATTGTAACAGGGGACGACGATGCTGACTTCGGGCCGTTCTTTCCTTTGTCGATCCTCGATTTCCACAGTCTTCAAACACCTTCCATCCGTCTATGTCCGCCGACCAAGGATACCGAACCAGATCGCTCCACTGAAGAGCAGATTCAACACAAACACCAGCGCAAAAATCAGGGAAAATGCCACCGCCTGTTCCGCCGGGTATCCCCAGAACGACAGGAATTGCATCAGTGCCAGCTCCTTCGTTCCCAGCCCGGCAACCGAGACCGGGATGGCCGTCACCGCGGTCGATAGCACAAAACAGAACAGCGTCATCGCCGGTCCCATGGGAATCCCCAGCACACCGCGAACCCAGAACACAATCAAATACAGAATCGCCCAGCTCGCCACGGTGTGCCCGCCGCACAGCAAAACCAGCCTCCAGTCCCCGAATGAACCGTCCTCATGGGCAATCCATGTCCGCAGATACTGGAACCGCCACAAAATCCAAACACCAATCCCGCACACCAACGCCACCGCAAGAAACCCGTACACAACCCCACAATAGGCCGGATACGTGGAATAAAACCCCAGCGTGAACAGTCCCAGGTTCGCCAGGAATGCGATATCCATCCCCCGCTCTACCAGCAGATTCC
>JAKPRU010000958.1 GCA_029557025.1 Candidatus Omnitrophota bacterium
GAGATGGATTTCGAGCAGGTCAAGAGGGTCGGCACGAAATCAACCTGGATTACGCTGGGCGGGATTGTGCTGCCGTTCATCGCAGCGCCTCTGGCGATGCTGTGGTTCTTCACAGAGGGACCCATCGGCAAGCCGGAAATGGCCACTGCCCTTTTCATGGGAGCGGTGTTCATAACCACAAGTGTGGGGATTTCGGTCAAAGTGTATTCCGAGCTCCGAATGCTGGACACGGAGGAAGGGCTGGCGGTTCTGGTGGCCGGGATTGTGGACGACATCGGCGGGCTTCTGGTTCTGTGCGGTGTTCTGGCTTACGCAACCGGCGGGGAGATGAACGAACTGCCGGTCATTGCCGGCAAAGCCCTGGTCTTTCTGGCAGTGATCGTCATCGGCGGCAAGATGATCGCGTTTCGCATTTCCGACTTCTCGATGCGCCTGTTCGGGCGGGCCGGCGCGCCGGTCCTTCTGACAGGGATTGCACTGGTTATTGCGGCAATTGCGGAATCACAGTTCCAGTTGGCTATGATTGTGGGTGCGGCGGCAGCCGGAATGGTTCTTTCCGGAACCCGTATCGGGCATCAACTGGAGGATTTCCTCAAACGTCCCGAAGAATTGCTTTCCCCGGTCTTCTTTGTCGTAATGGGAATGCTGGTAGATCTCCGCACAGTCAACAGGGGTGTTCTTGTGATGAGCCTCGTTATGACTGGGATTGCGATCATCGGCAAAGTGGTCGGGTGCGGTCTTCCGGCAAAATTCTCCGGTTTCACCAATAAGGAAAGTCTCCGCATCGGGGTCGCGATGAATAACCGGGGCGAGGTGGGCCTGATTGTCGCCGGACTCGGTTACGCCACCGGCAACTTCGATCCGGAGGAATTGGCCGTCGCAATCATCGTCATCTTGCTCACAACGGTCCCTACACCGTCCCTCCTGAAGATATTGAGCAAGCGGGCCGCCCACTTGGAAACCGCCAGGCCGATCACCATCCGTGAAATCTCCGAACCACTGCGGAACTTCATCGTCGTGGAGTTCCTGAAACTGGCCCACAGACGCGGATTCTCCACGCTCAGTTCCGAGCGAGACACCATCCACGAGGCGGTCAATGAAGACACTGGACAGCGCATTTCTCTGAGCGACACGGAAGATGGATTAGTTATCAATGCTTCCGGGTGCGAATCGGTTGCCCGCGAGATTCTCGCGGCAATCAAAGAGGGCGTCAGCGAGCGTCTTTTGCAAGCCAAATAAAGCAGCAGGAAAACAACACAAAGCCTCCCTCATTCACCGGGGGAGGCTTTGTTGTATTCATTTATCGCTCTTCCTTCGGCGGACTCAAGAACAGCAGGAACAACACCGTCGTCATCAGGGATGTCACCACCACAAAAACCAGAAAACCTCCGATATGGATTCGGAACATGACTTCCGGAAAACTGGCCTGAATAACCATCTGGTAGCACACCAGAAAAATCAGGTTCGTCTCAATACCGATGGCGTGGAATATAATGGCCAGTCGACTGTAGATTCTTGCCTTCCGCTGCGGTGTTGAAAACCAGTATTCCTTTTGCCGCAGGTTGATCCACGATTCCGGCACTCTTCCGATCAAAAGCGGAAATATCCCCAACATCAGCACATTCATC
>JAKPRU010000562.1 GCA_029557025.1 Candidatus Omnitrophota bacterium
CCCAACTCACCGGCATAGCCTTTTGCGCCATGAAATACCTTTCCATCCACAACAATCGCCCCACCGACACCGGTTCCCAGCGTCAATGCCACCACAACCGATTTGCCACGACCCGCGCCGAAACACGCTTCCCCCAACCCGCAGGCATTCGCGTCGTTGTCGACATATACAGGGAATTCGTGACGTTTTTCAAAAATCTTTTTAATCGGAACCGCATCGTCCCAGTTGGGGATATTCACGGGTCTGGTGATCGTTCCGCCTTTCTGGTCCACAAGTCCGGGGCTGCCGATTCCGATCCCGACAATAGAGTCTTTTTTCGACACCACTTCCGGGGATTCCAGTATCTCGGCGATCAGGTCCGACATGCGCTGCAGAACAACGGGGCCTCCCTGCTGTCCTTCTGTCGGGATTTTCCATTGCCGGATGGCGTTGCCTTGATCGGTGATCACTCCTGCCTTGATGTACGTACCACCCAAATCGATTCCGATGGATAAACGTCCCATTATTCGAAAACGCGCTCCTGGAAAGTGAATTCGTTAATTGCGCAGTCTCCCATGCACCGTATCCACGTGCAACGGAAGGTAAACTTTTTGCTTTCGGGAATCGCAGCGAATGGGTGATGCTGTGGTCGGATAGAACACTGAAAAGACGACATTAAGAGAAAATGGAGAAACAGATATCTCTTTGAAAATGAATGGTCTAGGATAAATCCCTGCATGGAGTGCCCTTGAAGAGAAGGCCGGAAAGTGGTATTGAGTCAAGGCTATGCATTTAACGTCTCGTAAACAGAGAGGAGATCGATTTTTGTCCGCGGTAAACATGAAACAACTCTTGGAATCTGGGGTCCATTTCGGGCATCAAACCCGTCGATGGAATCCCAAAATGGCCAAATACATCTTTGGCCAGCGAAACGGCATTTACATTATCGATCTTAAAAAAACAGTCCGCCTTCTCAAAGAAGCCTGCCGTTTCGTTCGGGATATCGCAGCAGAAGGCGGGGAAGTCCTGTTCGTCGGCACGAAGAAACAGGCCCAAGAGACCATTGTGGAAGAAGCCAAGCGATGTGGAATGCCGTATGTCAACCAGCGCTGGCTCGGTGGAATGCTTACCAACCATCAGACCATCCACAAGAGCCTCGATAAGCTGGAGAAGATCAAAGCGATGCTCCAAGACGGAACCGTCGAAAAACTCAAGAAAAAAGAGGTCAGTCATCTTGTGAAGCAGCGCGAAAAACTCGAGAGAAACCTTGGTGGAATCCGGAACATGCAACGGATCCCGCGCGCCATCTTTGTGACCGATACGCGCAAGGAGAAAATCGCTGTTCAAGAGGCAAACAAACTGGGTATCCCGGTTATTGCCATTGTTGATACCAATTGTGATCCGGACATGATCGACTTTGTGATCCCGGGAAATGACGACGCGATCCGGGCCGTGCGACTGGTGACGGCACGAATTGCGGACGCTGTGATTGAAGGGAAAATGGCCGCGGCCGAAGGTCAGCAGGTCGGGGAAGACCTCGAAGACGAGGACACGGACGAGGTTTCGCCGACCGAAGATACGGCCATAGATAGCGATGAAGAGGAATCCCTCAGCGACCATGACGATGCGGATGAGGATCTCGAAGACGAAAGATAGCCAAAACGGGACCAGACCGGGTGGAAGAAAGAACAGCAAACGGCCACGGATTTGTGTATTGTTGAAAAAGGAGACATGAATGGAGATTTCGGCCACACAGGTTAAAGAGCTTCGCGAAAAAACCGGCGCCGGGATGATGGACTGCAAGAAGGCCCTTACCGAAGCCGGTGGCGATATGGAGCGGGCCATCAAGATTCTTCGCGAGAAAGGCATCGCGAGCGCGGCGAAACGCGCCGGACGTGTTGCCAAAGAAGGGGTGATCTTTTCGTATGTCCATCCGGGAAATCGGATCGGCGTGCTTGTGGAGGTGAATTGCGAAACCGATTTTGTTGCTCGAAACGAACAATTCCAGCAATTCGCCAAAGACATCGCGATGCACGTTGCCGCGTCCAGTCCCCAGTGGGTTTCACGGGATCAGGTTCCGGCATCGGTCCTCGAATCCGAACGCGAGGTGCTTGTCAATCAGGCAAAAGCCTCCGGCAAACCTGAGAAGGTGATTGAGAAGATGGTGGAGGGCCGTCTGGAAAAGTTCTACGGCCAAGTCTGCCTCCTGGAACAGCCATTTGTCAAGAACCCGGATGTTACGGTTCAGGAATTGCTGAAAGAACTCATCGGTAAGATCGGCGAGAATATCGTGATCCGTCGGTTCGCCCGTTTTCAGCTGGGTGAGGAATAATCCGTAACGTGAAGAGAACAAGGTCTGAAACATGTCGGATGATCCTCCTCGTCGCGTTCTCCTGAAACTGTCCGGGGAAGCTCTTGCCGGGAGCGGACGAAAAGGCATTCATTTTCCCACCCTGGAAGACATTGCGTGTCAGATTGCGCAGGCGGTATCGGATGGGTTGCAGCTGGCGGTCGTGATCGGGGGTGGGAATATCTGGAGGGGCGGAGCGAAAGACGTTTCATGGATCGACCGATCCACCGCGGATTACATGGGCATGTTGGCGACGGTGATCAATGCGTTGGCCCTGCAAGCCTCCCTGGAACGTCATGGAGTTCCGACACGTGTCTTGACTGCCTTCGACATGACTCGCGTGGCGGAACCGTACATCCGGCGAAGAGCGATCCGACATCTGGAAAAGGGTCGAGTCATCATCCTGGCAGCAGGAACGGGAAATCCCTTTTTCACGACAGATACGGCCGCTGCGTTGCGAGCCGCGGAAATCCAGGCCGATGCGGTTTACAAAGCCACACGGGTGGATGGCGTATATTCGCAGGATCCCGAAAAATTCCCCGACGCCGAACGCTATGACCGCTTGACGTATTCGGAGGTCATCCAGCGCGGACTGGGAGTGATGGATACCGCCGCTGTCGCGCTTTGCCGTGAGAACAACTTACCGATCGTGGTTTTCGATATGACCGTGCCCGAAGGGATCCTGAAAGCCTTGCGGGGAGATCGAACGGGAACACGAGTGGAAGGTTAGAAACCGGCGACTCTCAAGCCGGGGAGCCGGAATCGGAGGTTGCAATGATATCCCAAGATTACCTGGACGATACCGAATTACGTATGGAAGAGGCTGTGGAGGCCTGTCGGCAGGAGATGGCTCGGTTGCGCACGGGTCGGGCTTCCGCCGCATTGCTTGATGGAGTTACTGTGGAAGCCTACGGAACACGGACACCGTTGCGGCAACTCGCGAATGTCTCTGTCCCGGAAGCTCGATTGATCGTTGTGCAACCGTATGACAAATCGATTATCGGGGATATTGAGCGGGCGATTAACAAATCCGATCTGGGATTGACCCCGAACAGTGATGGAAAATTGATCCGACTGACGATTCCTCCCCTGACGGAGGAGCGACGGAAGGATCTGGTGAAGGTTGCAAGAAAACTGGCGGAAGAAGGAAGAGTCCGCATTCGCGCCATTCGCCGGGAGGCTAACGACGATCTCAAGCGAGCGGAAAAAGACGGCGATATTCCTGAAGACGATGCCCGCAAAATGCAGGATCATATACAGGAACTCACCGACCAGTTCATCGAAAAGATCGACAAGGCGCTGGAAGAGAAAGAAAAAGAGATCATGAATTTCTAGCGGTCTTGAATTTCTAGTAGTCTTGTTGTCGAATTGCTTGAGAATGCCGGCGTAGCTCAGTTGGCAGAGCAGCTGATTTGTAATCAGCTGGTCGGGGGTTCAAGTCCCTTCGCCGGCTGTTTGATTTTACAGGACTTATGGTCATCAAATCTCGCTTAGAATTTCTTGAAGTAACCAGAAAGTAACCAGGAGAGAACGTATTCCATTCGATTGGGTTCGTAATTTCTCACCCAAACAACCTGCCTGTCGGTCTTTTGAATCGGCCGGTCATTTTGATATCCGGGGTCCATTTTCCGGTCTTGTAGAATCTTCGAGATGGCTTACCGCCCGTTGTTGTGAGAATCCGGGTGGGATAATGAGCCGCACGGGTGGAAGTGTTCACGATATGGAATATCTTATCGCCGGTCTCCTGCGGCCAAGCCCACTCCACCGTTTCCGCCTCTTGTTTGTTCAATTCAAATTGTCGGTTGAACACCTTGAGAGTCGATTCCGGATTCTCCACCGGACTCTGCACGGAAATCTCCCATTGCTGACGCTGCCGATCCAGGTCCTGGGAGGTTCTGTTCCATACCTCCGGGAACTCTTTGAGGATTCGGACAGAGACATGCCGGTAAGAGGTATCGACAGAGGTCTTGGAAACCATGCCGTTGGTACAGATCGATCTCAAGCAGAATGCGGAAATGGTCAGACTCGCCAGGCCCACCTCGGAATTGCCGACGGATATGCGAATTCTGTCGAAGGCGGTCTCAATTTGCTTAACCGATCTCGAGTTGAAAAGGGACACGGCGGTGCAGATTTTTGGGACGCCGAGATGAGACACTGTGACAAACACCTTTCTTATACATCCGGATATTGATAGCCTCAAGAAAAGGATGTAACAAATATCGGTGGTTTCTCGGAGAAGGTCGCTTATTCTTGGGAGGATGCACTATGATAGGACAAGAGACAATCCCACCGATGATCTTAAGAGGGCACGATCTGCACGGAAAATGCCTTCCGATCGAATATAATCGCACTTGCCGATGTCCGCCAACACATATCAATTGCATGACACCGAAGGATTGGCTGAAGAGTCAGCTGGGTGTCTGGCAGTTTTCCTATGAGGGAAGGGATGTTCGGGATAAGACTGTTCACCCGGCCACATTTCCTATTGCTTTGGCAAAGAAGGTCATTGAACTGTTTACGCATGAAGGCCAGTTGGTCTTGGACCCTTTTGTCGGAAGCGGTACAACTCTTCTTGCGGCGAGCGATTTGAATCGAAATGCAGTGGGTTTTGACCTTCAAAAACAGTATGTCCAATTGTGCGCAAGCAGGTTGTCCACCAACAGTAATATATTTAATTACTCAAAACAGATAGCGGTAGAGGACGATGCGCGCAATATCCCAAGATATTTACATCCAGAATCACTTTCACTTATTTGGACGTCACCACCGTATGCAAACCTTCTAAATCGAAAACGAAGGAATAAGTCGCGGAGAAATCGAAATAACGAACAGCTGGGCAAGGTGGAGCAATATTCACAAGACGAGCGAGACTTGGGCGTATTGGATCTCGCCGGTTATACGGCGGCCATGGGCGACATCTTCGAGGGATTGTTGTTGCTTCTGAAGCCCAAGGGGCACTGTGTAATCAATGTCCCCGACATGTGGTGGGAAAATGAGAGGATCACGATACACATTTCCCTTGTTGAAGAAATGAGAACACGTGGATACGAATTGCGCAATATCATTATTTGGGACAGAACAAATCTCGTGAACCAAATTGGTATATTCGGATGGCCCAGCAACTACATCACAATGGGCGTGACCTTTGAGTATCTGCTTGATTTTTGGCGACCGCTGCCCAGTGACGGAAAGCCGTAAGATCCGTGGACCGATGTAAAGAGGGAAAGCGGCAGAGAGTATTTCCGTTATTCGAAGATTATGATGCTCGAGCGATTCGGCTTAGAGAAGTTCCTTTCGGCGATTGAGGCAGGGAATGTGCTGGTCGATTTCGATGCTCGAACCGGACATAACCACGGAACGAAATTCAGGCTGAAGCCGGGGTCTTTGCCTTCCCTCTACGATCAGGTTACAGAGAAATAAACAACATGCTCCTCGATGTTCTCTGCAACTCCATCCATTCGGATGGATTGGCAATACATCGACCGACTTAGCCAATTCAGTCTTGTCTGTCGGTACAACCTATTTCAATCCCCCGGGATCAAGACTCCCATTTTCGCCAGCGCCCGGCAGGTTGATGGAAGACTCCGATGCGGGATGCCGTGCATTCCCATTTCTCGCGCACTCCGAACATTTTCATCAAGATCGTCAATCAGCACACACTCCCCGGCGTCAAGGGCGAATTCATCCAGGAATTTCCGGTAGATTTCCGGATCGGGTTTCATAACACCATATCGGAAAGAAAGTCCCTGGCGGGGAATCGTTTTCATGAGTCGCGGGATGCGCAGGAACTCCGTGTAATGAATTTCATTGGTATTGGACAGCAGGTAAAGCCGGTAGTTTTTTTTCAGCCGTTCTGCCAGGTCCAGCATGGCCTCGTTCGGCCAGAAAATGTCGGCCCATGCCTCGTAGAAAGCGCGATAATCCATCTGAAGTCGGATTTGACTTCGCACGATTTCATAGTAGCGCGGCGCGGAGATCTCTCCACGCTCGAACGCGTTATGATCGGCATTGTCAAAAATCTTTTGACGGATTTCCGGAACGGTCAACGGCGATTTCTGCGCGAAGCGCCGAAACATGATATCGTAGTCGAGATTCGCCAGGACGCTTCCGAAGTCGAAGATGATGTTTCTGACAGGACCAGATGAAGTACGGGGGTGCGCGGACATTCTCGATTTACCTGATTGCAGTACAGACATATTGGATAACACCGGCTTTCCCCTGACGGGATTCGATTTTAGCCATTCGCTGATAACCTGTCCCGTAGGGGGAATCGGTTCGGTCCTGTAGCTTTTCAAGCGTGATGGAGTAACCTTTCAGTTTAAGTACCTGCGCCGCCACCCATTGGGCGAATCCCTCTCGGATCTCCTGGGATTGGTTCGGCGGACAGTTCTCCGCCTGCCAGGCATGGGCCAGCTCATGCGCCGCGGTCTCGTATATCATGGAAATCGGCAGACCATACAGCAGGACGATTTCGCGCCGGTCTTCACGTTCGATATAGATTCCCATTTCATTGCCGGAAATGGGACTGGCCATTTTCAACCCCTGGCGGGCGGCGAGTGCGGAGGCGCGCCCCTCGGTGTTCAACTTGTCCAGTCGGAGCTGCCAGGGACGTTCGACAACAAGCCCCAGGCGCTCGGCAACCAGTTTCACTACCTCGTTCATGATTTCCCGTGCCTGATCTTCGCGGAAAATACTCTGTTTTTTACAGGTGTCGCACAGGCATCGGTTATCCGGTAGAGTCCAATAGACATCGGAGACCGGCGCGCCGCAGGCGTAACATTCGGGACGCGACCGGATACAGTCGGGGCAATAATCTCCGTTGTACTTGTTGGAAAAATAGGTGCCTACAATAGATTTCCCACAAGATTTGCACTTCGGAAGTTTCGCCTCACAAGAGAGGCAAACCCCATCGGCTGTCAGGCTGGACCGTCGCATGGGCCGGTCGCAGGCCCGGCAGCGGGGATAGGTCCGGTAGCAGTTTTCGCAATAGACCTCGCCTGTCTCCCCGCTGGTGAAAAATCTGCCGGAGATTCGGTTGCCGCACAGGTTGCAGAATCTTGCCTGTGCCATGCAATCGGGACACAGCTGCTCTTTGCCCACTTTCGTGAGATTATCCCGGCTGCACGGAATCTCACAGGCGGAGCATTTCGGCGAACTCCGGTAACAGCGGTCGCAGAACAGCCGCAGGCCGCCCGGACCCTGATGTTGCCAGTACTTCCCCGTGATCTCCTGACCGCAGAGGTAGCAGGTTTTGATTTCCGCATGAGACAGGACAGCCCCCGCAAGAAGAAGCCACGCCAATAACATACAAGCAAACAACCGCCTCATAATACTGCTCCTGATCGGCGCCACGGCAAATTGCGAATGAGTTTTTATTCTCTCAAAGTATAACCCAACCGGCTTGTTTTAACCATGTTACTATGGGAAGAACGGGCGGGGCGAGATCAGGAAGCGGTATTCTTGATATGCTCCGCGATCGGCATTTTGCTCCACGACCGGCGGGGGATACCCGGACGCTTGGCCTCTTTGTCCAGGGACTGGATCCATAGTACTCCCCAAGCAACGCATGGTCATGGTAGATGGGATCCAGGTTCCCCGTTTGGATCAAGGCCCGAATGACTATTTTGATTTTTTCCGGATTCTTCCCGCGCTTTTGCATCCGTTTGAGATCCCGGGCAAATTGGCGGGTAAATACCGGTGTGCGCATCAGATACCCAGTTTTCGAAACATGTCTTCCGCATTCTCACACCCGACCAGGTCACGTTCGGTTGCTGTTTGGCAGGGCGTGATGTCATCGGACAGGAGGGTTCCAAGTGGCGGAGAGAGTTACTCTCGGCGCTTTACGGCGGAGTACAAGGCCGGAATGGTGCGGGAAACGGATATGCACACACAACCGGGCCGAATGTTATCATTTAGGGATTGCGTGGCGGACTCTGGAGTTCGAGAAGCGCCCAGGGGCGCACCGCGATGCGCCCCCGGTTTATTATCATCAATCGGATGTCTGCCTTTCATTTCTTCTTCAGCGGTGACGGGAACGGTAAATTATCCGGGACCACCCTCACCGGTGTCGTGAACTTCATCGGTGTGGGACCATCGCCGCGATAGGTCAACTCAATCAGAAACGCAGTCCATCCCTTCTCCGGTGCGGCGACTTTGGCCGTATAGACCCCCTCACGCTTCGGCGCAATCGGTGTCTCCTTCCATACCTTGCCGATCGTCTCCAGGCGAAAATCACGCGCGTTCGGATTGGTAGCCTGCCAGAGTTTCACCTCGTCCGGGATCTGCTCGGTGTTGACCTGAATGACATTCTCGCGCGGGAAAGACCACGAAAATACCGGCAACGGCCTTCCGTACAGAATCGCATCATAGAACGCGGTCAGACTCTCCAGCGCATCGGTGTCATCCAGCCCGTGGTCGGCGTTGGGAACATACCGCAGGTATTTCACGCCCGGCAGCTCATCGAAATAGAACTGGGAGGAATCCGGCAGGAAAAACTGATCGCCCGTCGCGTTGATCAGAAATTTCGGCATGGTGAACCGCGCGCGATACGCGAACGGGTCTACCAGTTTCATCAGATCCGCAAACCGTGGATCGTCGATATGATCCATGATTCCCATTTCCACATAATCCCCCACGGCGGGCGCCCAGAATCCGTAAGCCTGCCAGTGATGTTCGAAAGA
>JAKPRU010001015.1 GCA_029557025.1 Candidatus Omnitrophota bacterium
TCCCAGATACGCGGGTTCATGGTCACCGCGCAGTCCATTCCCACCACGTTTTCCCGGGAGGTAACCATCTCATCCCACCAGAGACGTTTGATGAGGTTCTTCAGCTCCACACCCAGCGGACCGTAGTCCCATGATGCGGCAAACCCTCCGTACAATTCACTCGATGGAAAAACAAATCCACGTCGTTTGCAGAGGGAAACAATATCGTTCAAAGCCCGTTCTACGGATGATACTGTGGCCATTCCTATTCCTCGATCCAACCGAGAACCAGGCACATGTCGGTCCTCCCTGCTGGAAAAGTAAGCGAAATTACGATAGTATCTTAGAACCTTTTCAGGGGAAAGACCGGTTACGGATTTGAGAGGGGCCGATGACCGAAGATCGGAAACGTCTGCGTGAAGAATTGGTCGAACTGCTCGGCGAGGACAAAATCAGGCTGTTCATTACCCAGGAAATCCTCGCACAGCGGTTTATTCAGAAGCATCCGATTGAAATCCGAAAGGCGCTGTTCCGATTCAAGTCTCTGAAAACCCTGGAGGAGCAGCGCGCGATGGTGGAGGGATTCAATGAGCCAATGGCGCGCGCGTTTGTCTGCTCCCTCTTGTGCGGATCGGCTTCCGCCGCCTTACTGGATATCGCGGTAGGCGCTTTGGAAGATCGACAGGCAGGCAAAAGAGTCTTGCCGAATCGTTTGATCAAATAGAGGGCATGATGGGTCTTTTTCGCGCTAAAACGCCCATGATTTCCACCGGGACCCCCACGGCTTTAAACGGGAAAGGGAACCCCAAAGCCCCTGCCGAACCGTTGCCCTCCCCGCCCCCCGCACACCGGCATACGCCACGCGATAAGCGCATGGATTACCGAATGCGATGCTGGCTGCTGGTCGAAAAAAACGATTGGGTCCTGGAAACTTCCACTCTCAACATGTCGAAAAGCGGATTGCTGGTGCGTTCGCTCAAACCTGTGCCGGTCGGACAGTCAGTTCTGATCCTTCTGATCGATAAACCCCATGTAACCGCTGCGGAGATTCGAGCCAACAAGTTTGTTATGAAAGGTAAAGTGGTCCGCGTGGAAAAACTGGAGGCGATGTGCCGAATGGGCATTCAGATCACCCTGGGCCGCGTGAACCCTGTTGTCCATGAAAAATCCACAGGGGAAACCAAGTACTGGTGGACCCGGCATTGGCAGGAATGACCGGTGGGCCAGGCGTCCCTGCCTGGTAATTCCGGTAGGCCAGGCGTTTCCGCCTGGCAAATAATCATCAAATAACAGGCACGGAGGCCTGTCCTACCAGAGATATCAACTGACGGAAATCCGCGCAAGTTGTCCGTGTTTTTTCAAAGAAAACCCGGTATTTCTTCAGCCGCTCCTCCACCGCATCCAGCGGTTCTTTTTGGCAGAAAAAATAAATCGCAGAAAACAGGGCCTGTTCGACCCCGACTTTGACCAACGGGTCCCGATAAATCGTATTAAAAGTCTCTTCCATGCGAATCCAGGTCGGATCATCCCTCAACGCGGCCCCCTGACTCAAACAAGAAGTAAGCTGTTCTGTGAGACTCTGTCCGAATTCCGCCAGTTCAACAGCCCGAAAAAGACTTTGCGCGACATTGTTTATGCAGTTCTTAACTCTTGTAATATCAACCCGTTGAGGGCCTTTCACTTTCTCGCTCAGACGCTGTTGCACCGCTCGGTCTTCTGCGCAATACGCCGCCACGGATTGACATAAAGGAAGGATCTCCGTGCCCGGAATCAATGCTCCTCCCTCGGTGGAATCGATCACCCGACGACCGCACAGGGCCACTTCCTCCTGAAACTTGCGGATATAGAGCGCCATGATTCGCGAAGTGGGAACCTGCCCACCCATTGCTCCCGGAACCCACACAAGGCTTTCCTCAAGACGATTGTTCGTGGCCGCGTGCCGGTCCATGGTCACAGAGGCCGCCCCCGGTGCAATGGACTCAAAGGCCCGCGCCAGTGCGGTGCCTCCCGCGTGGCTTGCCCCACCTTTCGGATCATACGCCAAATCCAGCCCCACAAACACAATCGGATTGCACCCCAGAATTCGGGCAAGAGAAAACGCCGTGTTCGCAACCGATCCCCCCTTTTCCACAAAACCCCACGGGCCAAACTCCTGCTCGAACCACCGCGTTGTGGCGCATTTCTCCAGATTCATCACCAGACGACGCCAAGGAACAAGGGCAGGAATCGTGTGATACACCTCCGGATCGAAAGCAAGAATCGGATCGCTGGTGAAAGAAAGGCCATGAAAATGTCGCTCATTCAGCTCCGAGGGATCCGTCGCGACGACAAAATGAGGCACAATTCCCGCTTTTTGCAACAGACGATAGGAGGTATCCACACACAGAATGGCCCCGGAATCTTTCACGAGCGCGAGATCATTTAAATTTCGGTTCAGGGATGGCCCGGCAGCTATAATGAAAGCAGGAACATTCGGGAGAAGATTCTCGACCTCAACAATCCCGGTGTGCCCAAGAATATGAGGCAGGTTTCGCCAAAGATTCTCTTGAAGTTGCCGGCCGCTCTGAATCATCAGTTGGAACTCCGCGGCCGTATGTTCCACCAAGTGGTGAATCTCCTCCGTAACGCGATCGTAATAATCTCCATTCAATGTATCGGCTGTGCGGGTCCGGTAAAACCGCACACGGCTGCTCATAATGCCGGGGAGAATCCTGCGGGCCATCTCCAGGACAGAATGAAGATTGTCACCGATTGCGAAATGGATGCGGTCATCGCGAAATGCCTCCGATAAATCCACAGATTCCAGCGCGGCCCGAAACAACCCCGGGTCCCGTTCTACGACAAGGAGATCATAAAACCGGTCTCGTCGGTTTCGGACCAGTTCCCTTACCACATATCCCAGACCCATCCCCAATAAAATCAAGACCGTATCGCCTTCTTCCAGGATAGATTCCGTCTCGCGTTCCGCTTCGCGGACCGGATCGTATCGGCTGTGAAGAAGCATCGGTCCGTTCGCCGTGAGAATTTCCCCGGTCATCGGTCCGGCCTGCGATGGAAACAGTCGGATGGGGTTCTCCGTCCGGGCCATTTCCCCCGCCAAAACAGGGTATCGCGTCCGAACGGCTTCAAGGTTGGCATCGAACATTTTTTCGGATTCCGAGCGCTAGGTTGACGCTTGTCTTTCAACAACACTATACTGTACTTGAAACAGGTTCTGATGAAAGGAGCCGCCGATAATGAAGTTTCGCATGTTGCTTATTTTTTGCATTCTTGCACTCCCTGTTGCCGCATGGAGCCAGGATGCGGCTTCCACAACCGAGGCTCCCGCCCCACCCGCCGTGGAGGAACCCGCCGCCGCGGAGGAACCTGTCGCCGCGGAGGAACCCACGACAGATGCGACAACGGATATTGGAGCCGGCGGCGGACCCGATACCCTGGGAACCCCGGAAAGAACCACAACAACCGCTGAGGGCGGCAGCGAGGTTTCCAGCTCTCTCCAATTGGCCAATCAGGCTTTTCAGATGCTCGCCGGAAGGCAATTTGAATTGGCCAAGAAATTATATCAGGACGCGGCAGCGGCGGATCCCCGGTACGAACCGATGGTTCAATTTGTGGACAACATTATTACTCGTGGGATGGAGCTATATACCGAAATGTATGAGCTCCAGATGAAATATGAGAATCCTCTTACGCCGGAAGTAACCATTGACCAGATCACCCGCGAAGATATGGAAAAATACCTCGATTTCAATGTTCGCACCCAACTCGCACAGGGGGATATTCTTGGCGATTTCACACTTGCGGAGCTTGGCCTGGAAAGCGTGCCGGGGGCCGATACGCTGACATTGGGGGAATACTTGGGCTGGCGACGCCGAAAATCCATGAATTACCGGATTTATGAAGAAATCATGAAAGGGGTTTATGAGCGCCAGAAACGATATGCGCGGCTGGACTTCCTGGTCCAGCAGAAACAGGCCAAGGTGCAACGGCGCGAAGAATTACGTCAGCTCCGCTTGGAAGCCCGTGGCGGTATGGGTGTCGGTGGATTCGGGGGTGGCGGCGGGATGGGCGGATTCG
>JAKPRU010001024.1 GCA_029557025.1 Candidatus Omnitrophota bacterium
GTGCATTTTGTTTTTCTCTTTGGATTGCAGATGCCCGTACATTGGGCATTCTTATGTGCCTGTGCTCTCTGCATTGTGCTTCCCTCGCTGGTCTATCTGGTTCTTGGTCCTTTTTACCACCGTTATATCCACGCAGAGCGGATGGATGCAGATCGAATCGCCTCGCTCGCTTTTGAACACAAGCCGTTCGCGGATTTCCTCACCCTTGCCGGAAAGGCGCGCGTTTTTGCGACGGATACGGAAAGACAGTACCGATATGCACGAGTCCACGCGTTGCACCGTTGCGCGCATCCGTTGGACCCGCCAGTGATCCAGGACACCGTATTCGAGGTACAGGTTGATATGCGCTGGAAGCGAGTAGTGGAGGGAAGCGAGGTTTTCCAGACCTACCTGTTCCGCCCCGAGCAGGAAAAATGCCCTGTCCTGGTTCTTCCCATACGGTTGGAGGACTGGCATCCGGGCGACCCCTCTGCTGCGGATAAGGTGACGATTGCGAAGCTGGATGCCGCTCTCGCACGATTTCCGAACCTGGACCGATATCCGCTTCCGATTGCGAGCCGTCACAAGGAAGCTGTGGAGGTTCCACGGGAGTTTGTCCATGCGGATATTCCCTTGTCTCCATAGATCGTGACCGTTCCTGCCGGAAGGGATAGAATCGGATCATTCAACACAATCAGGCGGAGGTGCATCATGTTCGGAAGAAATCGAATGCTCTCAGTAATCCCAACCCTGTTCCTGCTGTGCTCCTTAAGCGGTTGGGCGGATCTCTCGGAGATTGTGGACGGGAAGATCGAGCAGGTGGCAACCGGATTCCAGTTCACCGAAGGCCCGGTGTGGCATCCGGATGGATATTTGCTGTTCTCCGATATTCCCGCAAACCGGATCATCAAGTGGACCGCCGTAAATACCTTCGAAGTATTCCGGGAGCCGAGCGATAATTCCAATGGGCTGGCGCTCGATATGAAGGGACGGCTGATTGCCTGTGAGACCGGCAAACGGAGGGTCTCCCGAACCAGGAAAGACGGGACCATTGTCACCCTGGCCGAAAAATTCGAGGGGAAGCGGCTGAACAGTCCGAATGACCTCGTTATCCGCTCCGATGGAACGATCTACTTCAGCGACCCGGATTTCGGCACACCGAAAGGAGAAAAGGATTTGACCTTCCAGGGAGTCTACAGGATCAGCCCGGATAGAAAGCTGTTCCTGGAAGCCAGAGAAGGATTTGAAAAACCGAACGGATTGGCACTCTCGCCGGATGAGAAAACTCTGTACGTGGACGACAGCCATACCGGATTGATTCAGGCATTCGATGTCCAACCGGACGGTTCGCTGAAAAACGGCCGCGTGTTCGCCGAGATTCCCGCAAAGGGCCTTGATGGCGCAAAGGTTGACTCCAAAGGAAACCTGTATGTAACTGCCGCAAACGGAATCTCAGTGTTCAACCCGTCGGGAAAATTACTGGGAATTATCCAGATTCCGGAGGTCCCGTCCAATTTGGCATTCGGCGATCCTGACTTTAAAACTCTGTATATTACCGCTCAGAAATCTCTTTATCGCATGCGTATGAAAAACGAGGGATTCCGTCCCGTATCCGCCAAAATCAAAGAATCAGGATCAGGCGAGGTCAGGTAGGGGTTCAAAATCCCTCCCCCGAAGATCGGGCGAGGTCACAGCCAAAATCCCTCCCCCGATCTGTTTGGGCCGGAGACATAGGTAACACCTGTTCGGGGACATAGGTAACACATTGGACCGTTCATATAGGTAGCACTTCTTTCCTTCGAGAGGCAGGGAGTTCGATGGGTTTCCGTTCTTCCCTGTCGGTGGAGTTTCGGTATACTGGTCAGTGCCCGCCCGGAGGATCGGGCTCCGCTGGAGAGCGACCCGAGCGCCGTGGCGGGTGGCTATACGGATGGGCAGAGCCAATCTTTCCGGAAGAAATCCGGCGGGGGTTCTGCCTGTTCTTTTCTGCCCATCCGGCAGCCCCCCATGCGATAAACTCAAAGTCCCTTTATGCACCTGCGTCCGTCTGAAGGTGGATCGTTCGGATACAGACCTGGCGGAAATACACCTCAAACACCTCTTTCGTCCTCGTCGGCCGGAGCGCAACCGGATAGCCGTCAAAGGCTTGCCCCACACGGAAGACTTTCCCTCGATAGTGTATGCGCCCCCCATCGTGCACTTTGCGGACCTCGTCCCCCGGTCCGTATTCGATCGGCGGAGGTTAGGTGGGGGTTGACTGTTCGGAAAGCCCAAGTCGGGGTTGAGCAGAAATCCTGCTATCTCCAATCAACCCCCCTTGTACTTCGCGCGCCTTTCATCTCTAAACCTTGGCCGGATCTCATTATCTATTCTTTCACGGGCATGGTTTACAGAGTGATCTACGCCCCGTATAGTCGTGAAAACGATGACCGAATGGTCGAAATGAGGTGGACTATGGCTGTCAAGGGCCAATTGAGTCTTGCCATCCACGTGAAAGCCGATATCGCTTGCGCCGCTCCAGAGTGTACCGCTCAGCATTCCCAGCAGATTTTCTTCGATCCGGCTACCCCGCTCGATCAATTGGGAATGGCCTTTCAAAGTCGAAGTCTGGAGGCTGTTCAGGCTCTCGGATGGCAATGTATTGATGACTTCTGGTACTGTCCGAATTGCGCCAAAACGCGCCCCTGACAATTCTTATACAGAGGCATTGTTGACAGCGGACCGTGGAACGCTACTATAACAATCCCTTGTTTTTGTCGGGCCATTAGCTCAACTAGGCAGAGCATCCGACTCTTAATCGGCAGGTTACAGGTTCAATTCCTGTATGGCCCATTCTCCTCCCAATCCCCTCCAACGGACTCTTCTTTTCCCCTCCCTCTCCACCGCGTCCACTTTCTTCTCTTCAATTCCTAACCCAAATTCGTCGTCAATGTTCGTAAGTGGTTGAGTTCATTGATGTTTGACAACGGTTACTGGTTCCGTCGGACGCCTTCGGGGATCGAGGAACCCTGCTGCCAGAATCGCGAGAAGATAAACGCATCGCGTGCGTTGACTTCAGAGTCGCCGTTCAGGTCATTCCCCAATTCCTCCGCATGGAAAGTTTCTTTCATCAATCTGAGGTCCTCGCCATCTATGCGCCCATCGCCGTTCAGATCCGGTTCCACCAGGATATGCGTCACGGTCGGTGTCACAATCGGCGGATTGTAATCGAACACAATGGAAGCCGTATTCTGGATCACTGTGCCGATCGCGAGACGGGGCCTCGGTCGAACCCGGTAAGAGATAAACCCATCGCCCTCCGGCGGGTTGACATTCGGAGGCAGATTGATATTCGCGAACCGGAATGTCACGGTCTGCCCGCTGATCTCCGTAGTCAGCACATCGGGATGGCTGGTGGCGATGACCTTCAAGGAAGAAGGATCAAGAGCCGAATCCAGCACATCGGTCACCACGACATTCTCCGCCGGATCGGTGGCCTTGGCCTTGTTCTCGAACTGAATGGTGTACTCGATGGGATTGCGGACCGGCATATAGTACACCATGCAGCGAGTCTTGCCTTCGACCTCGCCCATTTCACAGGGGAATGGGCTGTTGCTGGTCTTGTCGTTGGGATCCCATGGGCCACGGACCCGCGCACTGTACGAGTTTTTCGACTTGACCGAGGGATTACAGGGGTTGCTGGACATCTGGTCAACCACCCCCCCCTGACGAGTGAGCGCATGGAATGAATACAGGCTCGCCCGTCCGTTCTTGCTCATCTGATCGACCGCATTCAGGAATGCCTCATCATCGTTTCGGGAACGTCGCCGCAACCGGTCGGCGGCTTTCTTCGATTCGCCGTTCAACTTGTCGAGAAATGCCTTGACCATCTGTGTCATGCAGGTGTTCATATCCGCCAGGAGTTGCAGCTGACCTGCGAATGGAATAGCGCTCTTGGCCATCTCTTTCCCGACAGCGTAGAGAAGTTCCTCCGGGCTTAGCCCGCCGGTAGCCTTCTCCAGGCGCGAAATGGTGGTATCGATGGCCTTGTCCATAATCTCCTGCGCGCTGCTCAAGTTCTCGCCGATGCCGCCGCAGACCGTGCTGATCAGGATCTCCCGGATCATGCGTTTGGTTCGTTTGGCGGTGACGCTCTTGATACCGCCCATACTTACCTGCTTTTCCTCGCCGATGAGAACAAGATTGTCGCCCTGGGGTTTAATGCCTCTCTTCTGGAAGATGACGTTCTCCGACGGGACCCACCAGAGAATCTCGAATGTCGTGGCCGTTCCGGCTTTCATGTACACCAGAAGGTTGACGACCGAGGGATCTTCGGCTGTCTCGCTGCTCCAGACCATGTCCCCCTGGTGGTAGACTTCCAGGTGGATGGCTCCCGGCGCAGGCGGTTCGATCTGGACCCAGGCGAATCCGTCGTCGTTTCCGACATTGAAGAACTCGATTCCGTTTCGTCGCCCGCCTTCCCTCTGCCCGATGGGGAATCCGAGGGTTCCGAATCCATTCCCCACGGCAATAATGATGGAAGGAAGAACCTGGATCGGCTTGCTGACCGTCTTGCCGTCACCGCGCTGCACAACGACATCCCACTCGCCCAGGTACTCGTAGGACATGAGGTCGAAAAGGACGTCGATCCGATCGGCGGAGATGGATACGATTTCGCCGACAACATCCGGCGGGTCGAGTTCGTCACGCCGGTCGCCACGCACCAGGGTGACGGTGCTCCCGGCGGCGAAGTTCTGCCCATGAATGGACAACGGCCGGATATCCTCATGTTTGAGTTCCGTGGGGGTGAACCCGGTGATCTCCGGGACGGAATCCGGCGGCAGAACAGTGGTCGTTTCCGTTGCGGAATTATCGGAGGGATCGGGATCAGGTTGGCCGAGTCGGACCTCTGTGGAATTG
>JAKPRU010001033.1 GCA_029557025.1 Candidatus Omnitrophota bacterium
GAGATCCAGTTTCAAGTCGGTGTTGTTGGCCGTCCGGTAGGTGACGTCAGGCAGTACATCGCACTCGGAGGCGATGGAGTCCGTCCACTCGGTGGATTCGGGGGGGTGGATCTGTCCCCACCCCGGACCGCCCATCATCCATACGAGAACGAACAAAGAGGGGAAAACGATCCGGGTCATGATTCCTCCTCGGGCAGACTCCTGATCAGCGAACGATGCCGACAAGCATGATGGCGGCTAGATTACTTTGTCCGGTGAGGGGAATCAAGGGCACGCCCGCCGGTCTCCACTGTTTTCACCAGTGTCTGGAAACGCGGCTCATCGCGCGACGAGTCACAGCATCGCGAACCGCCGCCGTCCCTCGCCGTCCGCCGCCAGCTCCGCCGACAGCAGCTTGACGGCCACGTCCCGCCCGAGGCGGGTGTCGCGGGCGCGGTAGACATCATCCATTCCCCCTGCGCCCAGCAGGGCGATGATTTCGTCGGGACCCAGATGCGTGCCGGATGAGAGCGCCATCGGTCGCCCCTTCAGACGACCGCCTCTCCCCGATGGGATGGGTCCAACCGATTTTTTCGCCGATGTGCGCTAGAATCCCTGTTGAGATCCAGTGGATAACAGATCTGTGAATAGAATAGTCCCGCAGCGGGGAGCTGTGACGAATGGAAAAATGCATGCTGCTAACGTCGCAATGTCCCCATCCTGCCCCGGCAACGAAAAACGGACTCCCCGGATTGCTCCGAAAAGCCCGTCGTATCTGGTGCCGATGGCCGGACTCGAACCGGCACAGGGCTTGCGCCCCGAGAAATATTAAGTCAGCCCGAATGGCATACATTAGAATCCATTAGAACACATAAGAACATATATTTCAATAGATTGGAGGAAAGTGCCTTGTTGTCATGGGTGCTGATTTGTGCTCGTTTCTTCCGCTCGATTGCCCCAAGAATGCCCCAAATCGAACCCACCCACCACCCCCCGAAATCAGATCGGATCCGAAACGAATCTAGGCGCTCATGAAAACGCGGTTTAACAATTTCCGGATAGCCTCACCGACCGATGACTCCGGATTCATTTCACCTGCAGGTGACTCGGCAGATTCACCGACTCGGGCATTTCCTACCCGGTCCCTGCTATCCCTTCGGTTTGATTAACTTCTCATAGGGGGGATATCCATGCAAGGGTTCCAGCTCCGCGGTATGAGTGATGAGATGGGCGTAGTTCGAAAAGCTACCCGATCCGATGCCCTTGGCGATCGCGTTGCGAAGAAGCTCCACGGCACTGTCTCGTTGCCCCAGCTGTGCCATGATGCAAGCCCGTTGGAACGTGAGTGCTCCGAATGCTTCACTCTTTTCATGTTGCGTAAGTGTTTTGGCACATTTACGAGCTAGCTTAATGTCTCCCGTAGCAGCGGCCAATTTCCCCAATTCCCCTGAGAAGTTGATATCTTTAGGACACTCCTTATCAAGCAGGGAAAATACACCCTTGGATTCTTGGCACCGCCCTGCCGCAGCCAGGGCTGATCCCAAAATAGGCCGTAAGGTTTTCTGCTGATCCGAATTGGCGTTACGCAGACGGCTGCGGCAAAGATCGACCAGGCGATTCGCGATTCCAACAGAGGCAGCCTGAAAGCCATGTATACGCAATTCTGTGGTCGCGGTCATCATGTTGTCCAAGTCGCTGGCCCCCCAACTGTCCGGCGTGGAAAAACTGTCCTGCAGAACACGCTCGACTTCCTCGACCCTTCCCATGGCCGACAAAGCCATGATTTCAGCATCAAGGATAAAGTGAATCTCATTGTATTTGGAACGAGCCCGGCGGGCTTCGATCAACTCCCGATCGTGTTCACCCATCTGGTGCAGCGCGGCCGTCAAGATCCGAAAGATCATGGCTCCCTGAATTCGGTTGCGGTCGACTTGAAGTTCCCAATGCAACGGGCGGGATAAGACGTTGATAGCTTCTTGAGGCCGGTTGGCAAAGTATGCAAAGACTCCCAACTGCAGGTGATATTGGATATTGCCTGGGACCGCCTTGACCATTTCTCGAGCCAGATTCAGAGTTGATTCTCTTCTTCCTTCTAACAAGGCTCTCAACATATCGAGGCCCAATCGAAGCTCCAGTTTGAGCCGCCCTCGTCGGTGCTCAAGGTATGAGATTTGTTCCAACAAATCTTGTTGGTCGCCTTGCAGGGAATATGCCCCGATCAGGTTAAAACGCGCAGTGTCAAAATCGGGGGCGATCTCGAGCGCTCGTTTGAGGTGGATGATGGCTTCCCGAGAATTGGAGTAGATTAATCTGGTGCCGGCCAGAAATTCTTGATATGCCTCTCGTGTAGGGGGTTGTACCTCCAGGCTCAAGAGATCCCAATTGGCATCGAGAAATCGAGCAGCGAGCGCATTAATGATCCGCCGTCGTATCTCGTCAACGGCTTTCATTGGCTGATCGCTCTTCACGGACACCGGTTCGACGGCATACACTAATTTATGAGCGGCCGCGTCGACGATCTTCGGATGAAATTGAAGATTTGGACCGATTAGGTAATAAGAGCCTGTCACCACGAGTCTGGCTCCGGTCGCTTTCGAGAGTGTAGAGACGGATTGACTCTCGATCGATCCTTCTCCCAGTTTTTCCGTCAAGTCAAACACATAGCCACTGGGCACAACATCGATTTCCGGCATCCTGGACAAGCCTTCGCAGATCCAATCCGCGGCGATCATGCCGATCGATTGGAAAGCCTTATCGCCCGTCTTGTTTTCAAAAACAGAGATCACAACTCCTTTCGGATTCAGGTCTGAGGCGATTGGAAGGGACGATACGGCCTTCTGATGATTGTTCCAGATCCATATAGATATTGTGATCAATCCCATTATCAAGAGTGCTGTAACCAAGGGAAACAGCCGATGCC
>JAKPRU010001036.1 GCA_029557025.1 Candidatus Omnitrophota bacterium
GGGGGATTTCTTGGGCGTTTGGTTTGTATAGGTTTTGGAAAGAGGTTTGGCAAATTGTGCCGGGGGAACCGAGCTGTAATGCTCTCCGCTCTCCGGCGGAGTCGGCGGTTCCACGGAGGGTTGCGGTACGCTCTTGTCCGGCTGAGATTCGCCTTTCTGGACGACTGCAATCTGCACAGCGTCTTTGGATTTGACTTTATTCCGGCCAGGGACGGTCCCTTCTTTGACCTCCTCCTGGAACTTGGCTACCGCTTTCGTCCAACCATCTCGAAGGTCTTCCACGATTGGAAGAACATCATCGATCAACTTGGTATCCCGATGGATATTTGCCTGAACCAGTTGACGATAAACGAAGTCATAAATTGCATAGAGCTGGTTGGCCAAGTCTCCCCCTAGTTTGAAATCGAGCGCGACCATCAATTCAGAGAAGATTCGCTGCACTTTGATCAGCTCGTTGTGGGTCAGTTCGATATCTTTTTCCTCCATTGCCTTGCGGGCAATGTGGAGTTTCTTGACCGCGGCATCGAACAGCATCACCAGCAACTGCGGCTGACTGGCCGTCTCAATGCGGGTTTTCATGTATCGTTGATATCCATTGGGTGCGGTAGCGACCACGAATTCTGCTCCTTTGGAGAATCTCCGCCCGGCTCTTACTTGGATGCGGCGGTTCCGGCCTGTTCGGTCAGATAGGTCATCAATTGTTGTGACTGGGCCATCGCTGTTTCAACTGCGGTATATTTTTTCCGCAAAGTCTCTTCCATCTTTTCGGCTCGGTCCTCATAACGCTTAATACTATCCTGAAATTGCTTGATGGATTTGGTGATCCCTTCCGACCGCATGGTGATCAGACCGGAAGTGGAATCCGTCAGGAAAGACATCTGTTTGACAAACCGGCTCCCGATACCCACATCGGACGCCGAGAACAGATTCTTGATTTCATCCAGGCGATCATTCAGCGCACTGGCCAATTTCTCGCTGTCGAAACTCAGCGTGCCCTTGGCGGACAGTTCCAGTCCGAATTCATTCGCCGTAAGCGTGCCGCCCTCATAAATCTGGGTTCCTGCGATTGTGTCGCTGTAAAGATGTCCTCGAATACCCAAGTCCAGCGCGGTGGTTCCCGATCCGATATCTTCCACTTTCAAAGGACCGGCAAGTCCATCGGATGTATCAATAATGTTGATTCCGGTTCCCGAACTGTTCACCTCCGCCTTCACATTCAGCCCCGCATAATTGATGAGGTACAGCACATCCCCGATGGTTTTTGCCGTGGAAAGATCGACCTCCCCGGATGCGCCCGAGCGGTCTGTGATTCGGATCGACCCCAGTTTGACTCCGTTACCGTCGTTCATCTCACTCAAATCCATCCCCGGCATCTTGGGAACACGAGTTCCAATGAGACTCGACAACAACGTCTCGGCCGTTCGCGCGGTGCTGTCTCCCAAAAGGACTCCCTTTTCACCCGTCGATGTGTCGAAAAAGGTCAACTGGTCGATCTGCGCACGGGCGCTATTGTAGGCTGTCACAAAGTTCTGCATCGCCTCGCTGATTCCACTCGTGTCCTGCGTGATACTGATTGTTGCAAAATCCGTCTTACTTTCGGAGATCAGGGCCAGGGATACGCCATCCACCAGGTCGGTAATCAGGTTGTCGGTCCGGTTCACCAATGTTCCGTTATAGGTGAATTGCGCGTTTTCGCCCGTTTGATCCACATTCTTGAATCCGTAATCCGCAATTCCCAGCGTACTTAACAAATTCTGTGCATCGTTGCTGAATATCGGATTTCCGGTGGCGCTTTTGATGTTGATCCGGCTGGCAGTCCCGACGGTCATAATCTCGGCGGTGACATCGGACCCGGCCAATCCCGCCGCGTCGTTGATGGCCGTTACAATATCCTGCAGCGAGTCTCTGGAGAAATCGATATTGACCGTGAAATTAACGCCATCTCCGCCCTGGATGTCGAATGAACCGGAAGGCGAGGTACTGAGACTCAGAAGGGTTCCAAGCACGGTGCTGCTGCTGCTGAAATCTTCGCTCTGAATGCCGTCAACAATTCCCAATCCCTGAAGAACACTGTCCGGATCATCGAATTGTGTGGGAATGCCGGTAGTGCTGCGGATTTCAATCCGCCATTTGCTTCCATCCCGGACCGCATCGGCAGAGATATTTGTTCCGGTCGCCGCCGCGTTGATCTTGTCAATGATATCCTGCACAGTATCGGTGGCGCTGATCGAATTGGCCCCATCGAGCGTAATCTCGTACTGACCGCCGGCATCGCGGATCGTAAAATTGCCGGACACTCCAGCCACATCGGTCAGATTGGTGAATGTTTTGGAGATTGCGCCCCGCGCGTTGGCATTCACCGTGTAATCGTAAGAAACCGGAGCGGGATCATCGATCAATGTCAGGCTCTTCAAAATGCCGGTGGACCCGACCTCCCGCAGTTCAATTTTGCCGACTCCGTTGGACGCAGCGGACAGGACCATCTTGATCTGCCCCGCCGCTGTCTCTAGTGTACTCGCTTTCACTCCGGCATTCGCTGAATTGATCTGGCTTGCGATGGTCTGAAGGGAGTCGCTGGAACTGACATGAATTCGTTTCCCATTCAGAATAAACTCGCCATCCAGATTCAACGATTCGGTGGCACTTGAAAAATAATCCGTGGATATTTGGTCTGCCTTGGCCAGGTTGTATACCTGCATGGAGAATCCGCCCAACTCGGCGGACCTCGAAGCCGTCACCGAGACCAGTGGGAGTTGCTGCTGGTGGCCTGCTTACCCTGGAACAGGGACGCATTGCTGAGTGTCTCTGCTGCCGTCCGAACACCCAGCAGACTGGCGCTTAATGTCTGATATGCTGTCAGCCTTTCCTGGTAAGTAGCAATCCGATCTTCCAGTTTGCTGACCGGCGCACGGACCTGCGCATCCAGAATCGCATTAATAATGGAAGTAGTGTCGAACCCTGAGATCAGTCCGTCAATTCCGAGTGTAGACATTTCCGTTACCTCTCAGTTCCTGCAAAACTCAACCGACCAGAACTCATTTTCAGTACTTTCCGTCTATCGGATTATCGTCATGTATACGGATTGAGTTTAGCGGAACCGCGTAAATTTATTGCTTTTCAAGCAAGGAACGTGCTAATCGCAGGAAATCTGCACCTCGCTGGACGTAAGTGTAGTGTTTTAAGACTCTTTCCTGGCCCTTTCGTGCCACCTTTGTTCTCTCGGAATCGTGCCGGAGATAGTAATCGACCTTTTCGGAAAGTTCTTCAGGGGTACGAAACGTCTCCAAATCTCTCCCGATGGAAAATTCTTCCTCCAAACAGGGCCGGTATTCAGTCAGCAGAAATCCACCGCAGGCCAGGATGTCATAGACACGGATCGTGGGCGAGTCCAGGCATTGCACATGAAACAGGTTAAGGTTTATCAAGGAGTTACGATAAATCCATGGTGTCTCTGTCCAATAATCGGGCGCCCACCCGGCGTACGCTTCGGGGATCGTTCCGGGAATCCTCGAATCGGCCCATCCCGGATCGCCGAAGATCATCAATCCAAAGGGCTTGACAATCTGAAGATAGTTCAGCCGAAGATACATCGATGCGTATTCCTCAATCAGTCCCAGCAACTGCCATGAGGGCAAATCGGCGCTTTGTATGGGCAGAGACAGCAGTTCGTTGTGCAGACGGATCGGGTCCGTTCCATACCATTCCCTGGTTCGATTCTCGATCATGTTTCGGATCGGGTCAGGGCAGCGCTGTATGGCCCCGGCAAAACCCTGAAGCCGTCTCATGCCGCTGGATCCCACAAAAGAAACCGCCGGGGCTTGCCGGCAGCGCGCTGGGCGAGGCACATCCGGCGCTTCCCGAAAACTCGTCGCGGTTCGCAGATGTTCCACCCTCTTCCCGGTCTTGGATCGGAGACAGGATATATGGTGCGGATCGAAGACAATGAACAGGTCGAAGTGTTCAAAATCCGGCGACAGGAGGTCGAAACGCTGGGGATTGTCGTAAAACCATGCAATCCGCCGGACTCCCGCCAAGCCCATTTCATGCAGCTCCACCGGCTCAAACCCGCTCCGGTTGAAACTCGCCACAATATCGGGACATTCTCCGCAGGTTTCTATCCACGAGATTTCGTTTGCGACAAACCGTGACATACTCGGGGATCGTTCCACACGTTTTACAGAAACCTCGTTTTGTTCCAGCCCAGCCTGGAATCCCCGCATCTGGTCCTCAAATACCCTTCCGCACAAAATGACAGACTCTCTTTGCTTTCTTCTCGGACTCCCTGATACCACCTGCTTTTTCCAATTCGCCAGACGTTCCGGGGCGTCGGCGGCGATATTCTCCAATGCAGAAAGAAGATCCTTGAGACCCCGCATTCCCTCTTCATCCGCCTTTGTCCCCCATGTGACACGGAGACCGCCGCTCAAGAGAGACGGATGCGCTTTCAAAAGAGACACGATCTCCGCATCGGCATTCTCCCCCAGGCATAGAAAAACGGATGCGCTAGGGATCAAGACCGACCAATCCAGGCTGGTCAGCGATTCCCAGACTGCCTCCCACCGGTCTTCATGGACCAGAATCTTCAGGTTGGGCCATTCCTGTGTGGCTTTTTGCAGCAGGATCATGGGCAGATATGCCAAACCGGACCGATAAACCAACACCAGGTTGCTATCCTCAATGGCCAGAGATTCAACCACGGAACGGGCTTCGGCAACGGGATCGCTGGGGTCGTGCAGCATTCCTTGAGCGGTCAGGCAGGTCGGATCGCCTTTCAACGGTGGATGAATCTGAAAAAGGGTTTCTTGCCGCGCAGCTCGTGCTTTACGTCGTGCCGCCAGGAGATCTGCGGCGGTTTTCTCATAATGCTGCCCAAGGAGGACCATGTTCCTCTCCGCAATTCGGGTAGCGAGATTGGCTTGCTGATCCGGCATCATTCTCTATTCCGGGACGATCCAGGCTGTTGCATTATGGTAACTCATCAGCGCCCGTGATCCAAACCGGCAATGTATCCGCCTTAAAAGGAGACGGCCGCAGCTCGGAGTCAACTGCGGCCTTGGAGGAAGAAGAAATAGCGCCTACTCTTAGCGCTACTGTCACGCAAATACGTCAATCAATCGTCCCAACCAGGGAATCCCCGACCTCAATGGTTTTCTACTCAGAATCGATTCCTCAGTAAAACCCGTGTCGCCCATTTCCGCATTCTGATTACCCATGCCCATCATTTCATCAAACCGCTCTTTGACCATCTTGGATGTGTTGGAATAATAATTCGCCAGATTCTTCTGCAATGGATTGATGGGAACCGGCTGAAACAGTTTGTTGCTTTCAATTCCCTGCATGGTCCTGCTTACTTTCCACTGAGTTTGGCTTCAGGCGTTACTGCTTTCGTTTTGCCATCCCAAAGCAACCGGGGTGCCAAATATGGGATGCACGAAGGGATCCCGATTGAATCGCGGCTGAATCCGCCGGAGATTTCTCCGATGGTGATTGCAGTAACGTACTGAATATAATCGTCTTATGTTCCGTTGATCGAAATGGAGGAGGCAACACGGAGGATCATTCGGATCGCTGCCAAACCTGTCTTTGCCGGTCTTCTTTTCGGGATTCTTGGCTTCAAACGGTCAGGAAGAAAGAGGTATTCGCTGCGGCAGAAGAAGGCAAAAAGTTCCCCTTCAGCAGTTTCCGATTTGAAGATAACCGACACACGGGTTAAATGGCATCAGAGATTATTCACAGAATTTATGCAGATTTCTTTGCATTTTGGAATCTTTTGTTGTATAATAGAGAACGAAGTGAGAGGTGAAAAACCACTTCATTTCGGCGAAGTCAATGTTTATTGCCAATTGAAACCGCCGCTCAACCGGTTTTTTTAACGAGACAGAACGATATGCGAATCCGGGAACTTGGCATTGATTTTGATACATTGCGTATTCGATTTGTCGGTTTGTCTTGTGAGAGCGCTTGCAAAATGATCTGGTTGAGGACCTTGCAGGAGGACGTGAGTTATAGTCCGAACAGGAGGTCCAGCTATGCCTAAGCTAAATAATCTCTTCGACTCAGGAGTGATCAAAACCACGGGCGACCCGACCTTGGTTTTTGGCATTCTTGGAGGAATTGCGGTTTTCATTGTCGCTGTGGTTTTTGTCAGCTATCGTTACAAGCGCTGGAAAAAGCATCAACGCTTTGTCGCAGAGTTGAGCCAATTGGCACTGGAGGACAAAGAAGGCAACACGCTGATCGATCTGGTCAAGCGGTATGCCATGGATGAACCGGTGGAGGTTCTATATTCCCTCCGTGTTTTCGACCAGCTGGCCGAGAAGGAAATGTGTCGCGTTCTTGGCCTGCAAGGTTCCCAAGAGGCCAAGCAGCAATATATCGATCTTCTTTATTCGATTCGGCAGAAGACTTATTTCCCTGACCTGAATGAGAGTCTTCGGGAGCCGGTTCAGGTCGGTGGAGAATAAGTTCGGTCGGTGTATAGTGTGCCTTCCGCAGGCGTTCCTGTCTCGTTGGGTGTGGACATAGTGGACGGTGTGGACAGCGGGGCGGATTTGACCGAGCGCATTCCTCTTTCTTCCCTACCGTTTTAATGCCTTCCGAGTAAGATGATCTGTTATCCTCTGGTTCTTTTGAGGAGCGGGCCATGATCGACTTACGCAGCGACACCATTACCAAACCAACCCCGGAAATGTATGAGGCGATGGTTTCTGCATCGCTGGGAGACGATGTATTCGGTGATGATCCTACGGTGCAGCGCCTGGAGCAGGCATGTGCGACGCGCTTGGGCAAGGAAGCGGCGATGTTTGTTCCCAGCGGCACAATGGCCAACCTGGTCTGCATTCTGACGCACTGTCGGCCGGGCGATGAGGTCTTCGTGTCCGAGGGGGCGCACATCTATGAATTCGAATCCGGAGCGCTCTCGGCGGTTGGCGGTGTCATCCCGCGAGTTCTTCCATCAAAGGATGGGGCCATCGAACCGGCAGGCTTTGAAGCGGCGATGCGACCCGCCAACGTGCACTTCCCCCGGTCGCGCCTGTTATGCCTGGAGAATACGCATAACAACGCGGGCGGTGTGGCCATCCCTCTGGAACACCAGAAGCGGCTTTGCGTTCTGGCACAGGATCAGGGAATCTTGGTGCATCTGGACGGCGCCCGGATTTGGAACGCGGCCATTGCGCTGGGAGTAAGCGCGAGAGACCTGGTAGCGGGTGCCGACTCGGTTTCCTTCTGTTTTTCAAAAGGGCTTTCCGCGCCGGTTGGTTCCGTTGTGCTTGGAACGGAGGAGTTTATCAACCAGGCCCGCCGGAAAAGGAAGATGCTTGGCGGTGGAATGCGTCAGGCCGGAGTGCTTGCGGCAGCGGCCTTGGTCGCCCTGGATACAATGATCGACCGGCTGGCCGACGATCACCGGCGAGCGGCCATGCTCGCCGAACATCTGGCGGACCTGAAAGGCGTCCTGTTGATTCGCAACGGGATTCAGACGAATATGATTTTCATGGACATCTCCGGAACCGGTATGATCTCCAGGGAGTTTGCGGACCGGTGCAAGAGATTGGGGCTGTTGGTCAATACGCCGGGACGCTACCGGATTCGTCTGGTGACCAATCGGCATATTGACGATCATGCGGTGGAAGAAGCCGCGCAAATTCTTCGCAAAGTCGTGACCTCTCCCGCAGACTCTCCGGCCCCATAAAAAGGACTTTTTTTGACCTGATGAGCAATTCTTGCGGCATAGAGGGGACCTCGGAAAAGAACTCCCATCCCATTGGGGAAGAAACCCTTCGACGCATTTACCGGATGCGTCGCATGAACGAATGGATGTGGTCCCGAATCGAACCCTGGGTGGGCAACCGGATTCTGGAGGCCGGTTGCGGGAACGGCAATATCACGGAGTTTCTGCTCAAACGGGAGTTCGTGCTTTCTGTGGATATCAATCCGACCAACCTGCAAGCGCTTCAGGAACGATTCAGGGACCATGAAAACCTGTCTGTTCTCAATCTGGACCTGACCGATCCCGCCCTGAAAGACTGTGCTGTCCACCGCTTTGATACGGTGGTGTGTCTGAATGTGCTGGAGCATATCCAGAGGCATGAGACAGTCTTGCGGTCATTTCACGAAATACTTCAGCCGGATGGGTTGCTTGTTCTGCTGGTTCCCGCATATCCATGGTTGTTCGGCGCATTGGATTCCGCCCTGGGGCATATTCGAAGGTATGGAAAATCCGACCTCAAAAGACTTCTTGAGCAGGCCGGTTTTCAAATCATCCATCATTCCTACTTGAATATGATGGGAATCCTGGGATGGTGGCTGAATGGGAAACTGCTGAAGCGGAATCTTCTCCCAAGCGCGCAGCTGGATCTGTACGAAGAATTTGTGCCTGTTTTTCGATTCCTGGAGCGGATCACCTGTCATTGCATGGGATTGTCGCACATTATTATCGGGGCAAAATCGAAATCACACGTGTGAATGACTCGATCTTCGGATTACAGGCAAGACCGTTTCAACACAACACAAGACAGTCGCGTGAATTGTCACGGCTGTCTTCTGTCGGTCCGAAAGAGAGCCGGAAAATAAATGCCTCAGTTTTCTGCGGCCCCGGAGGCGATCATCTTCGGATTATACGAGATCGCCATCGTCTGGGGTTCGCGCAAGCCGTTGATCGGGCACTCTCTGCAAAGATCGCAGTTTGGGCGCACGGGGTCGCAAACAAAATACTCCTGAATTCGGATCTTACTTGGCCTATACATGGGGCAATAGCAGGCGCGTTCTATTGCGAGATTCCGTGTGGCCCGAACATCACTTTTAACTTCTCCGTCTTCGAGCACAGCTAATAAGTTCTGCACCGTCGCCTCCCATCTGGAATAAGATCTTGACAAGCCCTCAATTCCGCATGGCAAACCAAAACAAGAGACCTTAAGTTTCCTCACGTATAATTCAGATTACCATTCCGCGAGAAAAGATGCAATAAGGAATTGAAAAAATGTTAAGTCCCTCTGTTGGATTTTTCGATGCGATTCATCAGATAAGTACTTGTTTTTGGGCGACTTATCCGTATAATATCATCAAACATTCGTTCATCTTCAGCAGATTCCCTGATAGGGAGAAACGGAGATCGCCGGATCCGTCGGCGAGAGAGAATATCGGGAGGTGGCACTTTCATAATCTTCTAAAATTATTATACTTATTTATCAGGATCCGGTTCTCGCCGGTTTTCCTGATCCGCCCCCGGTTGGCCGATCCACGCTCCCCAACACAAATTGTTATCGAGACTGCCGGACAAACGGAGATCGGAAAGATCGAATATACAAGGCTTGATGGGCCGTTGTAACTTAAAAATGCCGTGAAAATGGGGGGTGTGCAGTAGTCAGATTGGCTTTCGCAGTATACATTTATAGAATAATGGACTGTGGCCTGAGTGCATGACCATTGAAGTCGGGAACGATCCATGTGGACTTTATCGAGCGCAATCCGGTTTGTAGTTCTGTGCCTGATCCTGTGGCAAACAGGCTGTACCACTGTGGAGACAGTGCGGTCACTGCCTATGCCGGATTTATCCCTGGGTTCGGTCAATTCACTGCACAGCGAGGTGGGGGATCTGAAGCACAGCGTTGCACTTATGGAGAAAAGGTTCAACGAGAATCAGAAGGAGCGTCAACGCAGTTTGAACCAGCTTCGCGCCCTGGTAAAGGAGTCATCAAGCGCTATGGCGGAAAGAGAACGGCGCATTCAGGACAACTTGAGTGCGCTTGGGGCGAATTCTCCGGAGTCGGTACAACGCATCAGCACTCCGGCATCCTCGCCACCGCCTATTCAAGACGAGTTTGCGGCGATGTTTCGGAATGCGTATTCGAGCTATCAGCGGGGGGATTACACTGTCGCCTTTGAACGATACCAGGAGATTTATGAGAAAGCGCCGTCCAAGACACAAAAAGGACAGGCGCTGTTTTGGGCTGCGG
>JAKPRU010000571.1 GCA_029557025.1 Candidatus Omnitrophota bacterium
GCGACAAATGTGCTCGGGAGAAATTATGGAGGACAGGGGCTCCTGATAATCAACACGACCTCATCTTATGTTTTTGCGCACGAGATTGGACATCAGTGCGGATGGAGAGACATCTACACTTCACGGACGCCCTCTTCGTCAGTAAGCGGCCCCGTTTCTCGTGATCGTCTGCCTATGGACTGGAACAACGGGCCGGGGCCACAGGAATACTATCCGCGCGGGTTGCCGCACACCACGCTGATCAGAAGACTTCTGATGTTCGGTGCGGCCGCCGGTGGGACGGATATTCCCGCCGGATCTGTGTATGGACTCGACAAGCAAGGCACGTTCGGCCTTGTAACGGTGGGAGTTCAGTCGATGGACCGCACACCGGCTCATAACCAATGAGGAAACAAAAATGAAAAGAAACGTATTCATTTTCTTGCTGATGACTGTCAGCAGAACTGCCTTAACTGCGGGGATAGATGACGATGCCCTTTCTCCTGATCTTCCTGCCGCATACATAAAACTAGTCGCACCGACAACACGCCCTTGGTATGAAGCTGATGATTCCCTTAAATCAGTGAATGCGGGGTTGTGTCTTGGCGCGGCTGATAGAATGATCCAAATTATGGGCGAAGGGTTAATTGGGAAAAACCCTATGATTACGTGGGATAGAGAGTACTGTAAGGTCGCAGTGCCGAATATACTGGAGGCGCTGTGTCGGAGTGGAAACAGTCAAGTAATCACAAACATTTTACATCAGGCTCTTGTCGTAACAAACAATCATTCGCGAGACGCCACTTTCTTCGCCTATGTTAAGGCGGCACCCGTGCCGATGACGTTTCTCGCGGAAACGATTGTCAAACGGATACCCGTTGAACAGCGCAAACTGTGGTACGGAGAAGCACGCCGCCGATCTTTCGATCCAACTTCTCCTTGGAATAGATTTATCGATCGGCCTTCCCGCGAGGCCTTGCGCTTCGCGCACTTCCTGTACACCGTGAAGCCGCTGGAGAGCGACCCCGAGTGCCTGCGGATTATCGGGAACCCCGTCGATCCGAAGCGGGAGTGAGCCTTGTGCCTGCCGACTGGAACAACGGGCCGGGGCCGCAGGAATACTATCCGCGCGGGTTGCCGCTGGCGACCGTGATCAAGCGGTGCCTGATGTTCGGGTACACATCGGGCGGCCACGACCTGCCCATGGGTTCGGTCAAGGGGTATGACAGGGACGGGATATTTGGTTTCGTCCGGGGCGGGACATACTGGATGGATCGCTTCCCTAAG
>JAKPRU010000572.1 GCA_029557025.1 Candidatus Omnitrophota bacterium
GCGTAGACAGGACGCGATAGGATGCGTTTCTCCCCCGAGAAGGGATTCTGGATCACCGCCACAAACTTCCCATCTTGACGGGCGTTGTAAATCACTTTGTCCTTCGATCCCGGCAACCACTGTAGCATGCATCCTTGTTGCCAACACCATGCGCTACTCTCGGCAAAAGGTGTCCACAGGTCGCCCTTTTCGAGATCAATCACGCCGAGTGTAATGGTGTCGTCCATGGTTGGGGTTCGATCCTGAAAACCGACTTCCATGCCAAGCGCATAACGGTTGGTCGGATCAAACTGGAACTTATCGTAGTAGGCAAACCAGTGACTGTTCGGACCGCGTGTAATGGCTCTGACCGGTACGATGGAGTCGAAACTCGGCCCGCCAGCAGTTGCCCCAAACCCAACTCCTGCCATGAAGATCAGAAAGGACATGGTTGACCTCCAAACCGTTGAGGATTCATGACGCCGCTACTCGTTGAATCCGATGCTGAACATCCGATCCAGATCGTAGTTGCTGTAGGCGCGGAACGCGATTAGGGTTGTTGTACGGTCGATCCCTTCCAGCTTCAACATCCGGCTTGCGACGAGGTCCGCCAGTTGTTCGGCTTCCCGCACACGGACCATGATGGCGAGGTCCCATTCCCCCGCGATGGAGTACACCTCGGATACTCCCGGTATCGTGAGGAGTTCCTGGGCTGTTTCATTAATAACGCCTCGCTCTACATTGGCTAGTACTATGGCTGTAACCATATGCAACAACCTCCCGTGATGCGGCCAACAAACCGCATATCACAATTTCCGTTTGGCGATTCTGTCCCGGCGACTATGCGAAGGACAAATGACCTCCCGCACAACGATTCTAATGCGCTGAACAGACAGAAACAACGCCCCATTCGATTATTCCGGTAAGACTTTGCGTGTCGACGACCTCTGGGAAACACGCTGCCCCGCAACCGGTTCAAGTTCTGCGGAATCTTATTGACAGAACCTGACGGGGGAACTATCATCGTGAACAGGCGTTCACGAAATGAGTCATAACTCATTGCTCCGGGATTCCAGGCATGATGCAAGAGAATGTGCCCGCCGTTCCGACGCGCAAAGAGAGAGACAAGGCGCGCAAACAAGCCGAGATCCTCGACGTTGCGGAGACGATCTTTCGGAAGAAAGGCTATCAGCGTACCACGACCGAGGAGATCGCGCGTGAGTCGGGCTATGCCGTCGGAACGATCTACAACGTATTTCGCGATAAGCAAGATTTGTATGGTCAAGTTCTTGAGCATCTGGGGTTGCGGGTGTTCGCGCGATTGGACAGTGCGGTCTTCCGCAACCGGAATGTACACGAAGCCGTAGAAACCCTGATCAAGCTCCGCCTGTACAACTATTTCGAT
>JAKPRU010001068.1 GCA_029557025.1 Candidatus Omnitrophota bacterium
CAGCGACTCGGAACGGATCGGCCCCCGCGAGATTTTGAATCTGTACAAACGATCGAGAAAAACGGAGCCTTCCCAGTAGTCGTTTCAAGAAAACGAATCGGGTAGATCCTTTTTTTGACGATTCTCTCAGCAGAATGCCCAACCCTGACGGTTTGAACTCTTCCAGCCATTTTCGTGCTTTACTGGCGTACCTGGCTCCACACACGCACCGCATCGTGCTCGGCTTTGTCTTCATCGTGGCCGGCCAGGTGATCGCGGTGCAAATCCCCCGGCTGGTGCGCCGGGCCATTGATGCGCTGGAACCGGCCGTCGGGAATCCCGACGCAGTCGGCGGCGTTTCGCCGGTTGTTGCGGCCGCCTTCTGGGGAATTGTTCTACTGGCCATCGGTTCCGCGATCACGCTGTTTTTCTCGCGATATCTTGTGATTACCGTATCGCGCCTGGCGGAAGAGCAGCTGCGGAACGATCTGTATACGCATCTTCAGTCGCTCACGCCGAGCTACTACAACTCCATCTCTACCGGCGATTTGATGACCCGCGCGGGCAGCGACATCGAACAGGTTCGGATGCTCCTCGGCCCCGGAATCATGTACCCGTTGCAGTTCGGCATTCTGGCGATTCTGGCCATTGCGCACATGCTTTACAGCGACTGGCTTCTGACGACAGCGGTTCTTGTACCTATGCTTGGCCTGTCCATCTGGGTCAATATCTACACGCGACGTCTTCACAACCTGTTCATGGCGTCGCAGGAAATCTACGCTGCCATGTCGGCTCATGTTCAGGAGAATCTGTCCGGTATTCGCGTGGTGAAGGCATATTGCCAGGAGGCTGCCGAAACGGCTCGTTTTGAGGAAATCAACAAACAGTACCTGGACAAGAATTTCGAAATGATTCGTCTGCGGGGACGACTCTGGCCGATCATGCGTTACATTAACGGATTGGGGTTTGCCATGATTCTCTTCCTGGGAGGCCGGATGGTCACGGTGAATCGCTTGACCCTCGGCGGACTGGCGGAGTTTATCCAATACTTTACGATGCTATTTTGGCCGATTGTGGGTTTCGGGTGGGTATTGAATGTCATCTACCGTGGAACCGCCTCCTGGGCGCGAATCCGCGAGATTCTCTGCGCCGTTCCCGAGATTCTACCCGTACCCGTTACCGCTCCTGAGCCGAAAATCCGCGGCGAGATCACGATTCGAAATCTGACCTTCCGCTATCGAGGGGATACTCCGCCGGTTCTTCG
>JAKPRU010001084.1 GCA_029557025.1 Candidatus Omnitrophota bacterium
AATCTCAAGATGCTCCTTTGATGGAATCCCCCCCCAGACGACTCCGGAAACGGGCGGTTCGACCACTTGTCCATCAATGCGCGGCGAGTAATGCTGCAGAACCAGACTGCGAAACATGTTCTGGCCATGAAGCATCTCCCCATGCCAGTAGAACACCAGGTTCAGCGTCGAACGCACCGTCTCCCCGGGATGAAGGATGGAATCGAAGTTTTCGATACCGGCCTGAATCGTCGATTTCCCGCCTCCCTGATGATCAAAATATGCGCGCCATGCGCCGCTCCACCCAAGTCCCGTAATCAGCCCGTCACCACCGGTCTGATAGTTGAAGAACGGCAGCCATATCGCGCTCGAACGTTTATCCCCGGGAATCAGGTAAGAATGCGCCTGCGCCCAGGCGGCGTTTGAGGGAGTGTCCATGGCAATCCGGCGGCGCTTGTCCCACATCGAATTGTGCATGACCTCGCTCATGAAGTAAAAATCGTCTTCGTGCCCCGGCGAGCCGACCGAACGGTGCAGAATCGGCATCGAAGCGTCGGCGGCATGCCAGGTAGTGTCAATGCCCCAGAAATCATGCACCTTTTCGGAATCGGTTTTACCGTCGTTTCGAACGCGCACTACCCATTGAAACGCCGGAAAGTCCTGAAACTCGGTCAGGGTCATTTCGCAATAGAGTGAGGAATCAGCGTCCTTCCAGTGCAACACATGTGCCCGCGTCCCGTCCTGCTGCCATTCCCCTGACACAACAGTTGCGGTCCCAATAGTCACCCATTCCCGACTGCTTCGTTCACCGCATTTGAACGAGAATGGAAGATCGGCTGTATAGCGTCCTGCTGCGGCTTCTCCCTGTCCAAGAAGAAACTGCTTCCACTGCGTCACAAACTCCTGCTCCGCATCCATCGGCCGTGACGAATAGGGCTCAACCGGAAATTCCTCCGCGTGCACAGAAAAGGGGAAGAACATTGTCAACGACAAAAGCAGGAGCAAGGCGAATCGTTGTGTCATCATTTTCTTCCTGTTGAATTACCGGGGACGGTGGAGGTGTTGAAAAGGTCCTGGTCCTTCAGATTTCTCCCAAAAAACAGCGGAACAAGGGACCGTCCATGTTCTTTCATCGAAACCCACAGCGTTCATTGGGGCACGCAGTGGATCCAAGTACCGTTGTCTGTCGTCGTCAACAAGGAACACGTCATATTTGTTGTTACCTCGTTGGATCACGTGATGGGGTACCGCCGGGACAACTATGCGCGTCAACCGGAACATGCCAACACTATACTAAACTTCTCCCTCGTTCGCATTCTAGTCCAAGTTTGATGCGCGTTGATTCTGCAGGATAAAACGAACCCCACGGGCCTCATCAACTACCGACGCTGTACAACATGCCTTTACACGATAAATCATGAACTCCACAGAAAGCGGGGGTCTTTCAACTCTTGGAGTGTATGCCTTAATATCTGGGTCGACGCATGTCCGACCGAAACCGAGATGATTCCAGTGTTCATGAAAGGGCCGCCATGGGCATGGCAGACACGGCGAAACAGACTTGGAGCAAATCCAGCAACCCAGTGTATGGCGAGCGTGGAGCAGACATTCCTGCCTGCCCTGTTTGATCTTGTTCGGA
>JAKPRU010001093.1 GCA_029557025.1 Candidatus Omnitrophota bacterium
TTCCAGGGGATCTCGAAATGAACCAGGCGATGACAGTGATTCTGCAAGTCGATCCCTTCGGATGCGGCATCGGTGGCCAGCAGGATGCGCACAGGGCTTTCATCGGGATGCGCCTGAAAAGCCGCCTTGATGGCCTCTCGGCTGTCCGAGTCCATGCCGCCGTACAGGGTCATTACGCGGTCGCTTTCCGCGAGACCGTGCAGGCTGAACATACCGAGAAGCCATTTCTGAGTGGCGCGGTATTCGGTAAACACGATCACCCGTTCTTTCGACCATTTTCCGTTCGGTTTGACCGTATCCTGGAGCCAACGCAGAAGGACCTCGGTTTTTCGATCCGGTTTCCCCACCGCCGATTTTGCCCAATCGAGCATCTGAGTCAGGAGTTGCTTTTCTTCCTGTGTCGGCTCTCGAAACAGCCGTGTAGTCGCCTGGACCGCATCGTGCGTGAGTTCTTCAAACTGGTCGTCGTTATCGGCATCCTCTTCGATCTGATCGACCTGCTGCCGAAGGATGCTGATAGCGGGCCGCCGGTGTGTTCTTCTGGTTGCTTCGTCCAGGGAGCGGAGATGTTGTTCCAGAGTGGACTTGAATGCCGCCGGTGAGGAGAAGATCCGTTTCTTGAGCAATTTCAGAACGAATTGAGCCGCGAAATCCTCTGCCTGGTCTTGTGTGCTCCGAAGCCGCAGAGAGGTGTACCGACGGAGAGCCTTATGGACGGCTCGCTCAGGATCGCTGTAATCCACCTCCAGAGGGATCAGTTTGCGTTTCGGGAATTTCGGGGTTCCGTCCCAGTCTTTGATTTCAGATTTCAGACGCCGGACCATGATGGTTTGCAGCTGTTTCTGGTCGGGCGGAATGCCGCGCGCAAAACGTTGATCGTCCAATAGTTCAAGGAGCGCGGTGAAACTTTCCGTGTAGCCGTTGTGCGGCGTGGCGGAGAGAAACAGCCGGTGTTCGAAATGCGGAACGATCTGCCGAATGGCCCCCGTTCGTAACGAGTCGATGGCATATTGCCCACGGCCCGGCGGGGCAATGTTGTGGGCCTCATCGACAACGAGCAGATCGAACCGGCGCGGATAGATTTCTTCACCCTCTGCGGGCAGGATCTCCTTGAGCAGGCGCAAGGGACGTTCTCGTTTCAGGTAATCGACCGAGGCAATCAACCGGGGGAAGTGATTCCAGGGAT
>JAKPRU010001094.1 GCA_029557025.1 Candidatus Omnitrophota bacterium
ATGCATCCCGGCAAGCCCATCCTGGTCACCGAGTTCGGTTCGTGGGGGTTATATGGACTCAAAACAGACTACTATCCGGGTGAAATCTACCAGACCGAATTGCTGCGACAGTTCTGGGAGAATTTTCTGGAGGAATCCGGATTTGTCGGCGGACTTATCTGGTGTTTCGCGGACTCCGATGTGCACAGGCAGTACTCGACCATCTACGAGCTGCGCTGCGCATACGGGGTGTTCGATCTGCACCGCAGGCCAAAGGCCGCGGTGGAGGTCATGCGGAGTTTATGGACACGAAAGTAATTCGGGTAGACGAGGTCAGATGGGTTGGCTGGTCAGAAGACCGATGCCTCGCCCTTGCTTCCCTACGGCGCAATAATACATGAAAAAAATATCCCGTTCTTTCTCATAAACTAAAGAAATTTTGTGCGCATAGGTGGAATCAAGGCCGGTGGGATGCCCACCGGCTTTATAGAGGGGTTCCGGATCGGCAGTCCAGTCCGTCAAGTTACGAGAAAACGCAACCATGATGTGCGCACCGCCGCGCCCGACACCGAAGTAAAACATGACCCAGTGGTCGCCGTCCCGAAATACCTTGCCGTCGGAGCAGAATTGCTCATCGTATCCGCCCGGGCGGTTGCGCAGCACAGGATTGCCTTTGTAGCGGGTCCAATGTTCCATATCCGTAGACGTAGCCAAACCAAGCTGCTCCACCGAGCCGTTTGCCGCATTGTAGAAATTGAAGAACATCCCCTGATGTTCCAGTAACCAGGGTTGATAAATACAGTCCTTCTCCCATTCGGCGGCTCCCTCTATCGACAGAATCGGTCTATCGCCGGATAGTCGGTTCCATTGTATACCGTCCGAACTCCAGGCGGCTCCTTCCGCGCCGGGACGCAATTCATATCCGCCCTGTCTCGGATAGCAGCCGTAAAGCGCCCAGTAGCGGTCTTTCCATTTCTTGAGTGTACGGGGCGCGCGGATATCATAGGACTCAAAGAGCAGGCCCCCGAAAGTCACACCGCCGTGGTCATACGCACCCGGCTTTCCATAACTCATCACCAATCCCGCAGGAGTCCAATGAATAAGATCGTTACTGGCCGCGCGCGCCGTCTGGTAGCCGTTCCCGTCAAAACCTGTATAGAACATTTGCCATTGATCCGCGTGGCGGTACACCAGCGGGCAATCCGTCGATTGAAAGTGCAGACCATCATCCGGACTGGGAGGCAGAACGAATTCAGGATAGTAATGCCACCCCCGGTAGGGAGCCGACCACCGGCTCAGGGTCGACTCATCAATAGTGTTGCTCTCTTCATGGGAACATCCCGCACTGAATGCGATCCCGAAGAGCACAGGAAGAACAATTACGGAACAACCGGCCGATCTTGTCATGGTCTTGTGTTCTCCCGATTTGTTTTCCGGAAGGATACCATGTCCAGGAAAGGAATTCACCGGAATTCCCCTTACGGACTTTTTGAGTTATTCTTTGTGAATGAATCCACACCGGATCGGAGGAATGCGGTTCCATGTCCATTCTCTCAAGACGATATTTTATGGCACAGATTGGGGCGGGCATCACCGTAACCGGCTGCCGTGCCCACAGCCCGGGGATTGTCTCCAAACAGTCCCGGATCGAGCGGCTCCAAAAAGAGGTCTTCATTCCGAGCAGGGGTCAGACCGGTGTCTTCCCGGGATTCATTACCTATATTCACAAACGCAAACCGATTCTGCTTCACCGTTTCGGCTGGGTGCAGGCTTCGGATACCTACGATGATTTTCATGACAGTACCAGCGAAGACAACGGCAAAACCTGGACCGAGCCGGTTTTGCGTCTCCGCAGCAAAGACGTTCAGGGCGGACAACTTCGCTATTCCGAAAACTCCGTGTTTTTCGATCCCGATACCGGCACTCTCATAACGCTTGTCAGCAAGTTTTTTTACCCGGAAGGGCGGTTTAACCAGGATGTCTCCAGGAAAATTGAGATGGATGTTTTCGATCCGATGAGGCCGGACTCCTCCAATCCGTTCACAACCGACTTCGGAGTTCCAGGTGGAATTACGATCAGTTTCTGTTTCCCGATTAAGACCTCAAAAGGACGAATTGTCATTCCGGCTACCTGTCCGGCTTTGGGGGCAAACGGATTATTTCTTCACCACCCGAAATCGAATCTTGTGATCCATGAAGTGCGAATGATCCTGGCGGAGTACCGTCCCAATGGTTCGCTCGCGTGGCGGGTCGGCAATTCCCTGAAGGCCGACCCGGAAAAGGTATCGCGCGGATTCAGCGAATCGACTCCTGTACAGTTACAGGACGGTCGCCTGGCGCTGGTTTGCAGGGGCAGCAATTACGGTATGGCGGAGGTGCCCGGCTACAAATGGCTCAGCTTCTCGGAGGATGAGGGCGAAACCTGGTCGGAAGCCCGTCCGCTGATGTGTACGGATGGCGGCACGATCGAATCTTCTGCTACCGGAGCCGCCTGCTTTCGATCCGTCAAAACCGGCAATATCTACTTTATCGGAAATCTCTGTGAAGAAAATGTCCACGCAGACGGGAACTGGCCGCGCAGCCCCCTGGTGATCGCGGAGATCGAAGAGAGCTCCTTCCGTCTTAAACGTGACACCATTACAGTGATCGACCGGCGAGGCCCGGAGGATTCCGAACGCACCCAAATCTCGAACTTCCGCTATTACCAGGATCGTAAAAATGGGGACATTGTAATTTTCGCCACCCGATTCGGCGAGCGCGATGCGCAGCAATGGAAATGGGCGGACTACTATCGCTATCGTGTTCGCCTTGCATAAATTGAGGAACTGTCTGTTTGTCGGAGAACAACCTGGAATTAGGAGGAGGCAGGATGACGGACTCAGAACATCTACAATACAAATTACGCTCGAGTTGCGGAAATCCCGGCTCTTGCCTCAGGCTGTTATACCCCTCTCCCAACTTGGGGAGAAATCTCGCCGCCATGTCAAATTATTGGGCCTGCCAATCGCGTGGCTGAGACAGTAATATGTTTTTCCTCTGGAATGCAGACGTGATCGGAGGAATTCTTCCCGCCCTTTCGCAGCCGTCTCTAAAGAAGCAATACTATGAGCAAAATGAGTGAGTGTCAGGAGGAACGACCATGGCTTTTCCGACCCATCGAATGAGACGGCTTCGGCGGAATTCTACGCTGCGAAGCCTGGTACGGGAAACCACCTTGGATGTGGATGATTTCATTATGCCGTTGTTCGTGTGCGAGGGCAGCAGAATCCGCCGGGAGATCGCGGCCATGCCCGGTAATTTCCGTCTCTCTCCTGACCTCGCCGCAGAGGAATGTCGGGAGATCCGGGACTTGGGAATCCCCGCTGTGATTTTGTTCGGCATCCCGGAAAAGAAAGACGCTACCGGTTCCTCCGCCGTGGACCCGAATGGGGTCATCCAACAGGCGATTCGGAAAATCAAAGTGGTAGCGCCGGATCTCCTGATAATTACGGATGTTTGCCTGTGCGAATACACCAGTCATGGACATTGCGGAATCCTGAGAGGGCAGGAGGTGGATAATGACCGCACACTGGAGGTTTTGACGGCGATGTCGGTCAGCCACGCGGAGGCAGGCGCGGATTTGCTTGCGCCATCGGACATGATGGATGGGCGAATCGGCGCCATTCGCCGGGGGTTGGATGATGCCGGGTTCTCACATCTGGCGATCATGGCCTACGCAGCGAAATATGCCTCCGGGTTCTATGGACCGTTTCGAGACGCGGCAGACTCCGCACCATCGTTTGGAGACCGAAGCAGCTACCAGATGGACCCGCCGAATGCCCGGGAGGCGCTTCGGGAGATCGAACTGGACCTGAGTGAGGGTGCGGACATTGTCATGGTGAAACCGGCGCTGGCGTATCTGGATGTCATCTGCCGTGTCCGCGAGCGATTCGATGCTCCCATCGCAGCCTATAATGTCTCCGGGGAGTTCTCTATGGTAAAAGCTGCCGCTCAAAGCGGGTGGATCGACGAAAAGCGGGTCGCGCTGGAGATATTGATCTCGATCAAGCGTGCAGGGGCCGATATAATTCTGACCTACTTTGCGAAAGACGCGGCGCGGTGGCTGTCTTGAGCCTGTCGATGGGCCGGCCTTTCGACAAACTCAAGAACCGGCCCTTACAGAATTGTCAACTTTATCCATTGCGTTTATATGGGATTGGCCACAAAATCACCGCCGCTGTCGGGGGGCACCGGCTTGGCGATATACCCATCCGCTCCGATGGCCAGGAACCGCTTTGCTGTTGGATGTGTTTCCGGAATCCCCCGGATAACCTGAACTCAGTTTTTTCTGCCCAATCGTCGGTCCGCGATTCTGCGAACCCGGTGGATGTATTCCGGTCCGGTTCCACAACATCCGCCCACGATGGTTGCCCCGTTATTGAAGATCTCCTCCACACGAGTGGCCATGCGTTCGGGAGGATCGTCGTAAATCACTGTTCCGTTCTCGGCGGGTCGTCCGAGACCGGCATTCGGCTGAAGGATGATCGGTTTTGAAGTGGCCTCTTTGAAGCGGGTGGCCAGGTCCACGTAAGCATCGATGGCGAGTCCGCAGTTACTGCCCACGACATCGGCGCCCAGCGACTCGGCTTTTTCACAGATGGCGGCGGGCGTGTCGCCGTACATGGTGCGGAATTGTCCCGGATTCTGCTTGTCGGTATCGAAAAACATCGAGACGATCACGGGCAAATCGGACAGCGAACAAATGGCCTCGAATGCGCATCGTACTTCACCAAAATCCATCATGGTCTCGATGATAAACGCATCCACACCACCATCGAGCAGCCCCTTCACTTGCCGGGCAAACTGTTCTTTTAAGACATTGAATTCCATATCGCCAAACGGTTCGAGGATCGCGCCGCTGGGTCCGATATCGCCGAGGACCAGGGTTTGAGT
>JAKPRU010001099.1 GCA_029557025.1 Candidatus Omnitrophota bacterium
TTTAGCCGCGTCGCTGTGCGACGCGCTTTGCGGGTACGGAGCCCTGTGTTCCCCAGAAGGCATTTAGGGGGCTGGAGCGCGGCCGGCTTGCCCTGCAAAGCCGCTTCGGCGAAGCATGGGCCCCGGCCGCCGGAGAATAAAGCAGGCGAATATCCAATATCCAACAAGGAATATCCAACGTCCAAGTGCTGCGGCTCACAAGTCAAGAATTCAAGCGAATATCCAATCCTGATGTTCCTGATTTCCTTATTCTACCCCTTTTCCAAAATACAGGAGACTATTTGGAAATCAGGAAAAGTGGAATCGAAAAGGTCTGGCTCCCCCCTCTTTTCCTGATGTTCCTGATTTCCAAATTATCTCCTGCCTGCGTGCAGAGGGGTTGAACGGAACATCCAATATCTAAGGAATCCGATGAACATTGGGAGTTCCTTGTTGGATATTGGATATTCGATTGCTCTTTCTAGGCTGAATTCTGTCTTCTGTTTCCTGTATCCTCTCCCCTATATCCTCTCCCCTCGTCCTTGGATATTGGATATTCTGCTTCATTCTCCGCCAGCCCGTAATTCCCGTGTCGCTCCGTTATTCAAACGCAGCATTCGGGTTGAAAAGGGCAGCCTCGATCAGCTCGCACAGGATATGGCCTATGACGCCGTGGGCTTCCTGGATGCGCGGAGTCTCCGTGGCTGGAACCCGGATGCAGCGGTCGCAGATTTCGGGCGAGGCCAGTCCCGACGCGCCCGTGAAGGCGACTGTTGCGATGCCGAGCTTCCTGCACGCTTCCATTGCCCGCAGGATGTTCGGCGAGCGCCCGCTTGTCGTGAACCCGAAAAAAACGTCGCCGGCTGAGCCGTTTGCCTCCACCTGCCGCGCGAACACGCGCTCAAACCCGCTGTCGTTGCCGACGGCCGTCATCACGGAGGAGTCGGTCGAGAGCGCAATCGCCGAAAGCGCCGGACGGTCGAAGAGAAAACGGTTCACGAATTCGCCCGCAAGATGCTGGGCGTCAGCCGCGCTGCCGCCGTTGCCGGCGAGCAATATCCTGTTCCCGGCCTTGTACGCGGCAATGGCCAGTTCAGCGACTTTTTCGATCTCCCCCGTGAGCCGCGCGTCGGAGATGACGCGTTGAAGCATGTCGGCGGATTCCCTCAGCCGCAATTCTATGAGCTTTTTCATGTGTCCCGTCCCTTCTTGTCCTTTCTAGTCCTTTGAAAACAGATATTGGATATTCGCCGGCGCCTCTTCTGTAGCGCGCCACGGCGTGGCGCGATTGGCCCTTCTGAATTCTGTCTTCTGTTTTGACCCCTTGTTCCTTGGATATTCCTTGTTGGATATTGGATATTCGCCTGGTTTCCTGAATTCCGTCTTCTGTTTCCTAAATCCTATCCCCTATATCCTATCCCCTCGTCCTTGGACGTTGGATATTCCTTGTTGGATATTGGATATTCG
>JAKPRU010001109.1 GCA_029557025.1 Candidatus Omnitrophota bacterium
TCCCCCGGTTCGGAACGCGCGCGAAGCCACAGCCCCAGGGATTCCATGGCCCGTGTCAACTCTCCTTCAAGACACCCCGACATCGGCAGCCGCCTCCCCGTGAGAATATGCCCAAGATCGTTCCCCGATACCCCAACCGCCTGGTGAACCGCCAAAAAACCGATCAGCAGCGCCAGCCCACGGATGCGACTATCCCCACTGCGAGCGACACCCAAAATCCCCGATATCGCCGGAACCATCAATATGCACAGAAAAACCGTCGCCGGGATCATCAGTCGGAAATGCCACATCCAATCCCCGTCCATGTACAGAGCCGCTCCGGCCCCGACAATCATCAGCCAGAACAGGTAAAAACATTTCCCCGGATCCCCCGGCGGAAACAACAACAGCAGGGAAAGAACCGCCAGACACGGCAAGTACTTGATGAAATAATTCGATAGATATTGCACCCCGGCGCGAAATCGTTCATCGCCGCCGATTTTCGCATAATACGGACACGGAAAAACATCCCCGAAATAGACCATCCTCCAGGTGTGATATACCGCAAAAAGAATGAAAAACACGAGATACGAACGCCGGGAATATCTTCGAAGGTAACCGATGTCATACACAATAGTTGCGAGATAAAAAACAATCCCCTCCGGGCGCGTAATCGCAACGAGGAAAAACAGAACGGCAGAGATCGGCTTACGGTCATTTGTGCGAATTTCGGCGAAATATCGCCGGACAGAGGCAAGAATCAGCAATGCGTAAAACGCCGTTTCCATGCCGGACCCCATCCAGAAAAGAAAGTCCCGATTGAAAGCCAACAGGAGCGGGGCAATCCAGAGATACGGCGAGACTTTCGGTTTGCCCAACTCATGCGCCAGATAATAGGAAAGGATCAGAATCCCGACCCCCGACAGGATTCCAAGGACCTTTGCTGTGAAAACGATATTCAAACCAAGGCTGTACGCCAGGGAGAGAATTATCACCCAGAGAAAATTGGAGTAACTCTCCAGTCTCTCGCCCGGATTCCAGACCAGGCCCCGCCCTTCGGCAAGATTCCGGGCATATCGAAATGAAATGAACGAATCATCCGTCGCGTAATCGAAATAGGCATGACCCGCCAATAGCAGAAGAACCACGGCGGCAACAAGGCCGATGAGATTGCCATATCCTCGACGGAACTTCGGAGAATTAGACCGGCTCGGTTCTTCGCTCAATCCTTCGCTCAATCCTTCGCTCTCTCATTCAATGGGAATAGTGCATTCTGCCCGTTTGACTGGGTATTCGAGAAGGTTTGACCGCCCTGGGGGATTCGCACAACTCGGAATCCGATGGTTCCCCAGAAAATGTA
>JAKPRU010001125.1 GCA_029557025.1 Candidatus Omnitrophota bacterium
ATGAGGAGCGGATCAAGAAACTTGTTACGGATTACAAAGACAAGGGGGTCGCCGTCGTAGCGATTTCACCGAACGACCCGGAGGCGTTGCGGCTGAATGAGATGGGCTATACGGATGTCGGAGACTCATTCGAAGAGTGCAAAATCCGGGCGAGGGACCACGAGTTCAATTTCCCCTACCTCTATGACGGCGAAACACAGGAAGTCTCGAAGAAATATGGCCCCCGCGCGACACCGCATGTCTTTATTTTCGACAAAGAAAGAAAATTACAATATGAAGGAGGTTTCGATGACTCGGACAACCCGGAACGAGTAAAGAAACATTATGTACGGGAGGCCCTCGATGCTCTCCTTGCGGGGAAACCGATCCCTGAGAACAACACGCCGACAAGGGGCTGTTCGATCAAATGGGCGGCAAAACGTGACTCCGTTAAAGAATGGATGACCCAAGTCCGCACGGAACCGGTGACGCTGGACAAAATCGACGCGACCCGGTTCGGCGAGTTGTTAAAGAACAACACCGATAAACTGCTCATGGTGAATTTCTACGCAACCTGGTGCGGACCGTGCCAAATGGAGTTTCCCGAACTGGTTACCATCTTCCGTATGTATCGCCATCGGAAATTCGATTTTGTCACATTGAGCGTAGACGATCTGACCGAGAGACCGGAGGTCGAAACCGATGTTCTTGCTTTTTTGAAAGAGCAGGAATGCTCCAGCCGTAACTTCGTAGCCGAGGGTGATCTGAATGCCTTTGCCGAGGCAACTGGACGGGTGTGGATGGGCGGAATCCCCATGACGTTGCTGATCCGACCCGGCGGCGAGATTGTCTATAAGCAGTTGGGGGTGATCGACTCGCTCGAACTGAGACGCAAAATCGTTGAGTTGTTGCGAGACGAGCGGGAATAGCGGTTCCGCGCACGCGTGTTCGGATACCGCTCCGTTTCACACGCTACCTGGTCATTGTTTCTCGCCTGATTCCGTCGGAATGTCGGATTCCGGTTCTGGAAAGGCTTCATAAACAACTACTTCGAACGGTTCGAGGTTCAAGGAATAGGGCGAGCCTGCATGAACTTCGAGAGCGTGTTTCCGACTATCGGATTTCCACGGGCTTTTGAGAATATAGACACGTGGCGCATCGGGCGGTAATTGGAACTGCTCCGCTAATTCCAGGCTGAACTTCTGCGGTTCGGGGCGGGGGTTCCGAACAGCAAGAACGGCTTTTTCTTTTGTCCAGGAAGCCCAACCATACGGCTCGCCTTCACCCGGATCCCCGCCGATCCAGTGCGTATCCACCAGGATACTTGAATTCTGTCGGTTCCAGAAAATGGCTTCCGCCAGGTCATCCCAATTCTGGGGTCTCATTTTTCCGGGTGTAACATACAATTCCAGAAGACATGTGCCACAGGCGAAAAGGGAGCGAATTTCGCGCCGAATCTCCGCATCGGAATCGCCCATCTCGGAAGCCGGACCATGAGTGGCGTGGGCAAATCCCTGATTCATAATGGAGTTAATCGGATACAGGGGGGCCTGGGAAACAACATTTCGATAGGTAATCGTATCGCGGTAGTTGATCCATTGTTCGCGTTTGCTGCCCTCGCCGCTGAATCCCATATCCTCGCCGCCGCGCCAGGTGGAGTCGCCGTATTTCAGCCAGAACGGGGAAGGCCATGTTCCTGTCGTAATGCTGATAAACAAGTCGGGCTTGATTTTGCGGAGCGCCTGAGTAAGACGAAGCATGGCTTCCGTCTCTCGGATGTCCTGGGTAAGCCCGTCAAACTTGAAGAAGTTCGCCCCATTTGTGCGGATCATCTCGGTACAGGTCTCGAGAAATCGCGCATAGTATTTCGGTCCGGACAGCGCAAATCGTTCATTCTTGAATTCAAATCCCTGCTTGGCCCCATACATGTAGCGATCCGCCGCCGCCTGACCGTACCCGCCGAACGGGGACATCCAGAAGCCCAGGGCGCTGTCATACTTGCGGGCGGTTTCCAGGATCGGCGTGAAACCGTTCGGAAAATTCTCTTTCAGGGGTCGCCAGAGAGTCGCGGGATCATCCCAACCGTCATCCCATACATACGAGTCAAGCGCAACTCCCCGTTTCTTCAATTCCCCCCCGAACGATTCGACTACTTTCACGCAATCTTCCTCTTTGAATTTCAAATTGGCCCAGCTGATGTCGTACCAGGAATTGTAATGCGGAAACGGGCGGTACGGGTGTGCCCGTTCGCGCTCCAGGTAGTAGAGAAATCCCCGACGCATCTGCCCCCGGGGCACGACGCCGGCCACTGAGGACTGTGTGGTGGATTCCTTCGGTTTCAATACGCTGTCCAGGGTCAGAAAGCTTCGGGCATACCGCTTTTCGAAATCGATGGCGGGAGATCCCGTCGAGCTATCTCCAGACGTCGCCGCTTCTGTTTCTTCAAACTCCTGGATAGAACACGCGGCGTTGGGATGTTCATAAGCAAAAAACATATTTTCTGTCACCATTGGCGAGCCGGGTACAACACCCGACACCTCGACGCTATCCGGTGGGATTTCCACAAGAATGATATCCCGAATCGCCAGTTCCCGCTTCATGGCGGTCAATGTGATTTCCTGTCGAATCGCGTTGGAGCTATCTCGGAGTGTGGCCTGCCAGTTGACCTGGAGAGTGCCGTCAGGAGAGGCGAGAGTAAGCGCGAAGGCTCTTCCGGGGAAATGCCGCGCCAGAACAGCCGCGTCGGGAAACTCTTTCAGAAGTTTCACAGTCGGCTTTCCAACAATCTGAAACTGGGATGCATCGAGGCGGGTTCCATCTTGAAGAACAATCCGAAACA
>JAKPRU010001127.1 GCA_029557025.1 Candidatus Omnitrophota bacterium
GGCTGGGGTCAGATGGTCGTACGTCACATCCCATTGTGGGGGCAGTGAAGCTCCATTGGATGGCCTTGTTTCACCGCCACCGCAGAAAGGAACCACCATCCGCGCTCCAGCCTTTGTGCCATCGGCCAGTTCACCGCCCGCCTCAATCACAGACAACGCGGCGAGAGTCGGATCGGACTTCCAAACGGCTAAAACAACCGTTCCGGGAGCGGCATCATCGGCCACATCCTTGATCCCCTGGCAGACAACGTTGGCATCTTGACCGGTAGTGTCCCAAATTTGGATCTCATCAGGTAATCCGGCAGTCAATGGATGGGTTTTGCCGGCCGCCGTAAGCACAATCGTGTTGTCTCCATAGAGATCGCCTGTGCCTGTTCCGTAAAACATATAGAGCGAACCAAGTTTGTTCGTTCTGGAAGCAGTGCAGCTGTGCTCACCCATGATTACCGGAACGCCCGCGTCTTTCAGCACAGGACAGACATTTGACCAGCAGGTTCCCGTGACATACGCCAAGCTATAGCCGTCGTCCTTCAGAAAATGCGGTTGAACCATGTATTCACCATCGTTCACATAATTGAAGTAATCGGCATCATCCCCTGGCGGGAAGGGACATTCGCCGTTGTTCAGCATGTACTGAACCACATAATCCGTCATCAAGAGGGAGAAATATCCCCAGCTGTCCACCATCTTGCACAGAACTTCATCCGTCATGGAAAAGTGGTGCATGATGTCGAAGTCTCGGTCATGGGTTGAGCCTGGGCTTCCAGGGCACCAGGAGATTACCCCGATTAAGGCGATTTTCTTCGGAGCGCCATACGCCAGCATTCCGAAGCACGTAACACAAATCAACGTCAAAAGTAGTACTTTTTTCATTTACGGGTTCCTCCGTATGTAAATTTGTGTGCAGAACTCTGCACAATTGCCTTGCGTTGTTACAGCTGCCGTGGACCAGCACAGATTCGCTTCTCGCTGTGTCCTTTTCACAAAGCGCCTCCTTTCCATAGGAGTCAGTCTGCCCGGTGTTGTGTATTAAGGCCAAATTCATCCGACACCAAGCAACTTGAAACATAGTTTTAACACAAATATTGTTTCTTGTCTATGCGGTTTCGAAGTTTTTTTCGATATCTCCTCGATTTTTTTTTCAGTTCGTGGCCGGAGTGGACCAAGTGGACAGCATTGACACGGAATCCGATCTGAAAAGTACTACAATTCCTTGATTCGGATCTTGCGGAACCAGACCTTGCAGCGATGGTCCTGCAAACCGATTACGCCTTCCCGGATGCGGTCTTTCATCTGGGGAATATCATCCATGTTGAAGTTGTGGATCTCTTTTCCGTTCAGCACGATTCGGACCTGCGGCCCACGGCATTCGATCTCAAATGCATTCCATTCCCCCGGCCCTTTTGCGGCATCCTCTTTCGGCCCAAGAATGTTATAGACCGCACCGAAAGAGTCTCTCGGATCGGCTTCGGTTCCCCCCAAGACTTGGATTTCAAAGGCAATTCGGGATGAGCGTCCCCACAACGGCGCGCGGACAAAAATCCCGCTGTTGCCACCCTCCGAGATTTTGACCTCCAGACGCAGAATGAAATCCCTGTACTGTCGTTGCGTTCGGAGATACGTGTTCGGCGCGGTTCCGTCGCACGCGATTTCCCCATTTTGAACCGAGAAGCTCTGCCAGGAATCCGATAGTGTTGTCCAACCTTTCAAGGTCCTACCGTCGAACAGAGGCACGAATCCTTGCTCTTTTTCGCCGGGTTCCAACACGCCGACGGCATCTTCTACACGTGTGGCAGCGGCGTCTTCGGGAATCGGCCCGTGCAGGGCCAGTTGCGCTGCGCATACGGCTTTCAGGAACCAGGCGATTCCGGTCCCCGACTCAGCCGATTGCCCGCCGATATCAAACCGGGGCGAATCCCCTTCGCAGATACTTGGAAACCGGCCGATGAGATAAGTGCCTTTCATTCCCGCGATTTTTTCCGTGACGAGGTTGAGTTGCGGGTGAGGTTTGCCCGGGACCTCCGGATCCTCCGCCACACAGGAAACAATCACCGGCTTCTCGATGTATGCGCTCGGAATGGGCGAGGTGAGGGACCGATCCCAGAACAAGGCATCGACCGGCTCTGTGATGGCGACGAATTGAGGGGAGCGGATGCGGATTTTCGCCGTGTCCAGAATCTGGCCCGTATCCGCGCCGATTATTCCAGGAAATCCCTCTTTGCCCTGGCGAAGAAGATCGACGTATTTTTTCAAATCGTTTGGATTGGGAACGGTTCCGAGGTTCAACGCGACCGCTCTGGTCCCTTTGAAAGTTTTCCCCAAGTCGTTCAGGGCGCGTTCGCAGGCGGCCGGGGACAGCGCCGCAGCGGGATCGCCGGAGAAGACACGGATCACCGTGGGCATCCAACGCTCTTCCGCAGCCCTCTGGATGCGAAGGATTCGGTCGAATAATGCAGGATCACCAATGGAGCCGTCCTCCGCAAACACCCCGTGACCCGTGCCTGACGGTTGAAGAGATAAGGCAATGGATCCAACTCCGTATTTTGCATACACATTCAGGGCACCGATGGCCTCCCCTGCACGTTCATCCGACAGGGCGGCTGCGGAGATGTCAACTCCCCACAGTGCGAAAGGCCCGTCATTGTTGATCAGGTTCTTGCCGTCCTTCCACAAACGGGCGGCATCCGTGAGGGATGACGGGAGCAGAAGAAGGCACAGGAATAACGCAGATTTTGTGAATTTAATGGAAATCGAGTGCATTGCGTGGACGCTCCTTTTAGGAAATAGCGCAAGCGAAAAGCCGGTGCCACCATTTCCTTCACCCCAACCTTCTCCCGGTGGGAGAGGGAGAAGAGCGCGAGGCCAGGCCCAATTCCTCCCCCGAAGATCGGGGGAGGTCAGGTGGGGGTTGACTGCTCAGAAAGGCCAGACGGTGATTAACACTAAAAATAGCTGCTATACCTCTGGAATCTCTACTATCCTGAACTCAACCCCCCTTGTGTT
>JAKPRU010001137.1 GCA_029557025.1 Candidatus Omnitrophota bacterium
CGCAAGGACATACCGCGAAATCGGCTTGCCCGTGTCGCGATCCGTTACCGTTCCCATCACCGTCCACGCCTGCTTTTGCAGAACCACATCGGCAGCGGTCTGCCCGGTGGGAACATCATACAGCGCCCCATACAGCGGTGGCTTGGACTCCAGGCGGAACAGCAGATCGTAGGTCCCCGATTTCAGCCCCGAAATGTAGTAAACACCGGCATCGTTAGTCGATCCGGCGTATCTCTGTCCATCCGTAGAGACTGCGCTGACCAAAACGCCGGGGATACCCCGTCCCTGGTTGTCGAGCGCACGCCCCTGGATAAACCCCCCTTCATCTAATATCACAATAATCGGCTCGATATTGGTGGAATCGACCAGGATATCCTGACGCTTGGTCGCATACCCCTCCATCTCGACAATCAGGGTGTGCGACCCGTTTACCGCGGAGTACCTCTGGGAAACCACAGAAACATGATTAAAAGTGAAACCGCCCATCTGGTCGGTTATCTGTTGCGAACTTGTATTCTGAAAAAGGTCGATCAATGTCACTCGCGCCCCGGAGGCGACTTGTTGGCCGATCAGCACACGCCCGGTAACCGTCGCGCTGCCGGTCAGAGTAATGTTAATGTTTTCGATGACTCGCATACTCGGATCCGGCGTAAACGGCTCGCTCAGACCGGAACCGTACTCCGAATGGGAAGCAAACAACCGTGCCTGCATTGCCCCCGCTCCACCGGAGGAGGGCACGCCGCGCAATTCGTAGCTTCCATCCGAAACGGAATTCGTATTCAATCGCCCTTGCGCTCCTGCGCCGGAAGAGTACCCTCCGGACTGGTTCGCCAGGGTCACCATCGCGCCGGGAACTCCGCTCCCGTCCGGCCCGATGACTCGACCGGTCACGGTCAATCCCGGCCCGGCCAGAAAAACGACATTCTCTACGTTTTTGTCGAATACTCGAACAGTCTTGTGGTCCTCCGTTACGGGAATCGCCACACCCAAATCCTGGTTTTCATTCGCATCACTGGAGATCAGGTACACTCCAATATCCAGTTCATCGAAACGGAAAGACCCGCCGGAGGACGTAGTCGTGCGCAGAGGTTCGGCGGTGGCCCCATCCTGTTTCTGCGCAATCAGGGCAAAATCGGGTACTCCCTGCCCCGTATCCGCCATAACCACGGAACCGGAGATAGAAAGACTGGGGCGCTGCAAACGCAGCATCACGAGTTCGGAATAAGGCGTCTCAATCACAACCGACCCGCCGCCTGTATCGGTCAGTCCCTCGCAGGTAGCCGTAATACGGATTTGCGCATTCGGTACATTTTCCGTATCGAAACT
>JAKPRU010001161.1 GCA_029557025.1 Candidatus Omnitrophota bacterium
CTCCCGTGTCCTGGATTTCGACGGCAATCTCCCGCGCAGAAAACCGACGGGTTCGGATTCGGATGGTTCCTCCCTGCGGCATTGCTTCCTGGGCGTTCAGAAGGATATTCAGCAAGACTTGCTGGAAAAGATTGGGATCGAGCTGAAGAGAGGGTAAATTGCCGGCGAGATCGAATTCCCGACGAATCTCCAGGGAGTTGGCCTGGTGTTCCAGGTACTGGACGGAACGCTGAATGACCGTATTGACATCCACTTTTTCGAGCTCCGGTGTCTGCGGGCGCGCAAAATTGAGAAAATCGCTGACAACCCGCGAGAGCCGCGCCACCTCTTCCAGGATAAAGTCAAATAATCCTTCTTCGCCCGGCATCCCGCCGAATCGCTTTCGCAGCAATTCTGCGGAACCTTTAATCACACCGAGTGGATTGCGAATCTCATGTGCTACACCCGCCGACAAGCGTCCCAAGGCTGCGAGGCGGTCTTGCAGAACCAGCTGACGCTCCAGTTTTCGGATGCTTGACAGGTCATGGAAAGTCACGACCAAGCCCGCAATTCGTCCTCCATCCAGCAGCGGCACGGTACTCACCTGCATGGGAACCGGTGTGTGCCCGTCCCGGCTCCATTCGATCTCGCGCTGAAATATGGAGATTCCCCTGTGCAACGAGGATTCAACCAGTTCGCCGAAGTCTTCATATCCCAAAACTTCCCGGTAATCGGCATTAGGCGTTTTTTCCAAACTGAGGATCTCCAGAGCCGCTCGATTGGCTCGAATCACTCGACCAACATTATCGATCACGAGAACCCCACTCCGGATGTTCGCCAGGATATTCTCCAGGCGATTCTGAATGCGTGTGAGCTCCCGGTTGGCTGCGTTCACCAGGCGCACACTATCCTCCAACTCCCGGGCACGCGCCGCCAGCTCGGTGTGGCTCCGTTCCACCTCGGACGCCATTTCGTTAAATGACGCCGCCAGCTGTCCGATCTCATCCTCTCCGACGATCTCCGAACGCACGGTTAAATCTCCCCTTGCCATCTGTTTGGCTGTTCGAGATATTCGATTCAGCGGATGCGCGATGGAACGCGCCAGTACCACGCCCACGACAATCGCGAACAGTGTACTGAATACAATTCCACTGAGTGCATGTTTCAATATGAATCCCGACAATGGCTCCAGACGAGCCACCGACAGGATGATCACACCGGTCAACTCGCCTTTGTGATTATTGAACGGGAACAATAAGGCTTGGCAAAGGTCGCCATCAATCCGGATACTGTCCGTATAGTTGTCTGCATAACTGTATTTCCCGGTCAAGAGATCCTGGAACTTCTCACTTTTCACAAACCCGGGGTCCAGAATCGTCGGGTCGGCGGGGTCAATTACATCGATCTGTACGCCCCGAAGTTTCCTCGGTTTCCAATCCAGCACGAAAGGACTCCGTGGTTTCTGCAACCCGCCACCGATAGAAGAAGACGTATCCGGCAAAACCTCCTGACGGTGCATGATCGGCTGACCTACCACAAGCCCGCCGACCACTACATCTTCCTCCGCGAGTTCCGAATACATCCACAGCAGAAATGTGCCATCTTTCGATTCATACAGGCCCATATTCGGCAGATCTTTTTGTTGCAGGGAATCCAAATCCTCGTAGTCCTTGAGGCTAAGGAGATGCACCTGCATCAACCGACACCCCCTGAACCGGCGGAGCTTCTCCGTCAATCGCGCCTCTAATTCTTCCAGGCGGGCTACATCCCCTTCCCGGAACGCCCGGGCAAGCGATGTATCCTTGTTGAATTCGGCTTGCAATTCACTCCGAACCATGTAGGCGGCAGGCTCCAACATCTCGTTGATCGTAGCCCCCATATTTCGGAACTCCTGCCATACCAGGTCCAGACTCGTTTTCCCTCTTTCCAAAACCTGTTTTCGCAACGAATAATATGGAACGACCGCGACGGGGACCATTGTCCCCAGCGTCACCACGAGCAACCAGAAAATCAACTTTGATCGAACACGCCGAAACATAGAAATCCGCCCAACGAGAACTCTGGGATACGCCCGGTGCAACCGATCATCTTGCCGAAATCCCATGTCAGTATATCTCAATGCCAACCCTCTCGGCAAGCACCCCGTTTCGAATTCCCTGATTTCTTGTCCCGGACATCATGCCGCCACTGAAGCGGTACGGTCCCGCCCGCAACAATTTTGCGTTATCATAAAAATCAGGACATAAATGCGGATCATCATGCCCTTTCCCAGGAGGTTCGAATGCTCAGATGCCTTGGTTTTCTGATGGGAATTCTTGTCCTGTCCAGGATGGTCTCCGCCCAATCCGACGATATGTGGCCTCTTGCTTTCAATGGTCAAGATTCCAGCGGCTGGGAAATTGTCCAAGGGCCGCCGGATGGCTTCCGAATTGCGGATGAAGGAATTCGAGCGGTTCCCGACAAGGTCGGCCAGCCCAATCTTCGCTCAAGTCCCAAGCAAGATCAAATCGTGCCGGTCGAACATACTTTCCGCGTCACGAAGGGACAACAACACCTGGATTGCCTGAGCGTGCTCCACATCGCGGCGGTCACCCCCAATCGTCCGGTTTATGTTGAGGAAGAAAATACCGGGCAGATGTTCAGTATGTCCGGTCCGACCGGGCGCCGATGGGTAAATCCATGCAGGGCGCACATCTTTATGTGTACAACATGACTGAGACTTTCTGAAAACTTTATGGCACAGATACAGATCGTTATTATTGCTGTCTACATGGGGGTTCTCCTCTGTGTGGGAGCCTGGATTGCACGTCGTCAGAAGAACTTGCGGGATTATTTCCTGGGCGGACGAAGCATCCCGGCATGGGCGGTTCTGCTGGCTGTTGTGGCTACTGAAACCAGCTCGGTTACTTATGTCGGCACTCCGAGTATCGCGTATTCCGGATCGATGACCTTTCTGCAATTGGTGTTGGGATTTGTAGCGGCCAGAGTAATTCTGGCTGTCTATTTTCTACCGGCATTTTTCCGGGAGGAAATCTACACCATTTATGCTCACCTTGGAAAGCGTTTTGGTGTGGAGGTTCAACGGGTTGCCGGTCTGTTCTTTTTTGTGACCCGCGCCCTGGCGGCTGGTGTCCGCCATTACTGCGCCGCCCTCGTTCTGTTCACGGTAACCGATTGGTCCATGACAATTTCCATTCTTCTCATGGGACTTGTTTCACTTGTATACACAGTGCTGGGTGGCCTCTCCGCTGTAATATGGACTGAAGTCTTTCAAATGCTTGTGATGCTGACAGGGGCGGGGATCGCTTTCCTTCAGATTCTTCACCTTCTACCGGGAGGCTGGGAACGATTCGTTGACATCGCCTCCGAAGCTGGGAAGTTCCAGGTATTCGATCTCAGTTCCCCTTTTCGTCTTTCTTACACGTTTTGGTCCGGGTTAATCGGTGGAACATTTCTCACTCTTGCCTCGCATGGAGCGGACCAGGATCTTGTCCAACGCCTTCTGTCCTGTAAGAGTCTCCGTGGCGCGAAATGCGCGATCATCGGAAGTGGACTTCTCGTGTTTGCCCAATTCACATTTTTCCTCCTGATCGGGGCTATGCTTTACGTTTTCTATCCCGAACCCCCTGCCGGTTTGGAGAAATCCGACCAGATTTTTCCTTATTTTATTAGAACGCAATTCAACCCGCTGGTCGGCGGGCTGGTCATTGCGGCCATTTTCGCCGCAGCCATGTCCAGTACCGCCTCCGCCCTGAACTCTCTATCCGCCACAACCGTTACGGATTTCATACGACCTCTCTTCGGCGACACTCTCGATCCGAACCGTGAAATCCGCTGGTCCAGGTGGGTAACCGTCACCTGGTGCGTTCTCTTGATGGCTATTGCATACGGCGCACAGGGGTCCACAAACATCCTGGAAACCGGCCTGAAAGTGACAACATTTACGTATGGAAGCCTGTTAGGATCGTTTTTGCTGGCCATTTTCACCTCCGTCCGTTCGCAGAGAGCCGTCACAATTGGGATGTGTGCCGGTGTAATAGCCGTTCTCGTGGTCTACAGGCTTTTTCATTCGTACATTTTCTGGGTTTGGTATATTCCCCTGGCTGTCCTGGTAACCTGTGTCCTGACAGGGCTTCTGAGTATGATAGATCGTCGAGATCGGCGTGACCGGCATGTATCCGCCCCGCCGTCAGAATTATGATAGAGTAGCGTAGAGAATAATCGGAGGAGCATTGAGGTTCTCGACAAGGTGAATAGGAAAATTAGAGTTGTGGTCTATTGCGCGACGTTTCTGTGCCAGACAGCCTTGTTTGCCTGGGGACAGGAGCCTGCCTGGCTGGCGAGGATTGATAGCGAGACGGATTTCGACAGGATAACCGTGACGGACCGCAGCCGACCCGACCTGCTTCGAACGGGGAAGTTTACCGCCCCCGCGACGAGCGATCCTGCGTTGCTGCACACCGTCTATCAGAACGTGAATCGCTACCCGCTGCACCAGGAGTTTCTTGCAGTAGAATTCCCGGAACGTTTCGCGGGATTGGCCGAACCGGAATACCTGGACCTGGTCTATCGGCGATCCTCTCGTCAGTACTATGCGGGATCCATTTCCCGTTTCCAGGATTCTCAAGGTGGGATTCTCTATGGATTCGATATTTACTCGGATCTGTCCGAACCGCCTCTTCCTGTGGAGGTCCTTTATGTCTACCAACTGTTATCACAGACGATTACCCTGCGCCCTTTTGCTTACGCGCCGAAGACAACGGTCGCCATAGAAACGGCGCGCGAGTGGGAAGAGCCCGGATTCCCAATTTATCTTCCGGATGGTATTGTCGCGCCCGACTATGAGGCCTATTCCCCTGCAACCAATTACGGTCGCGTTCGCCTATACACATTGAGCGAGCTCCAAGAGGCGGAAGAGCACGGTCTGATCGGTTGGCAGGATATTGTGGTAGTCGATGCTGCGCCGACCGATATCGGGACAGTTGTGGCAGGGGTTATTACCGGAACACAACAAGGCGAACTGTCGCATGTTAATGTCCGGTCCCTGCGTCGGGGTACCCCGAACGGCTATGTGAAAAACGCGACAGAGGTATTTGCACCCTATAGCGGTCAACTCGTTAAGTTAATTCTGGAAGCCGACAGGTATGAAGTTGTCGTACCGGTTGAACTTGCGGACGCGGAGGCATGGTGGACCGCCCATCGGCCCGTGTTGTCCCCGCTTCCGGAACCCGATGACGTATATTCGGAACTGGTAAGTCTTCCGCAATTGGCCCGCGTTTGGAGGGAGGAGCCTTTGATCCGACGATTCGGTGGAAAAGCGACGGGACTGGCGAGACTCTATTCTTTCCTGGACAAGGCATACCAGGTAGACGGATTCGCGATTCCATTTCATTACTACGCGGAATTCATGAATTCCAATACCATACGAGACCCCGAAGACCCGTTCCGCCGGATCTCGTTTCAGGAGTATTTGAATTCACTTCTGGAGGATACTCATTTTCAAACCGATACGGCATATCGGCGACAGAAGCTGGAACATTTCCAAGAGGTCATCCGCCTGACGGGCGTTATTGACCCGATGCTTATCTCTGGAATCGTTGCAAAAATACAGGAGGTATACGGGTCAACGGATGTAATGGTCCGGTTTCGATCCTCATCCAATTCCGAGGACGATATTGAGTTTAACGGTGCGGGCCTGTATGACTCTACTTCGGTATGCGCCGAAGACACACTGGATGGGGATGAGACGGGGCCTTCCCATTGTCAACCGGACCAGGATGACGAGAGAACAATTGAACGCGGCCTGAAACTTGTCTGGGCAAGCCTGTGGAATCCGAAGGCATTCGAAGAAAGGGAGTACTATCAGATTGATCACCGCAAGGTTCGGATGGGAATCCTTGTAACGAAAGCCTTTCCCCATGAGGACTGCAATGGCGTCGCGTTTACGGGTGATCCTGTCTCGGGAAAGAAACACTATTTCGTCATCAATGTGCAGGTGGGCGATTATAGTGTGGTTTTGCCCGACATGGGAACTATTCCGGAAAAGGACCTGCTTACGTTTACAGACGGCCAGGTTTCGGAAATCCTCCGTGTGCGTAGCTCCTCCTTGCTTCCGCAAGGAGAATGGGTTCTTTCGGAGGATCAGTTGCGCGAAATCGGGGGAGTCCTCTGGGA
>JAKPRU010001166.1 GCA_029557025.1 Candidatus Omnitrophota bacterium
CGCACTTACAACCTGATGATCGGTGAACGGACCGCGGAACAGATCAAGATCCGCATCGGGTCCGCCGCCAAGGTGGATGACGACGGTCTTCCCGGACTCAATATCAAAGGGCGAGACCTCGTTACCGGCTTGCCCAAAGAGGTGGCCATCAGCGCGGATGAAATCCGAGAGTGCCTCCAGGAACCGGTCAATGCGATTGTGGAGGCGGTCAAAGTGACGTTGGAGGAAACACCGCCCGAATTGGCCGCCGATATTATGGAACGCGGAATTGTCCTGGCTGGAGGCGGTTCGCTCTTGCGCGGCATCGACCGGATGATTTCCGATGAAACCGGGTTGCCGGCCCATCTGGCGGATGACCCGGAAACTTGTGTGGCACGCGGTACCGGAAAAGCTCTGGATGAAATGGATTCGCTTCGTGCGATTCTGGATACCTCTACGGATGGCTATTGATTCGACCGGTCCATGTCGGAACCGAAGGAATTTACGTCTTTCCCTCCCGGCAGGAGTTCTGCTTTGTATTGGACAAGCGACCTGGAATTGTCCCACTGGTTTCACAACGTTGACTGTTCACCGAGGTGAGGCCACAGCATGATTCTTCAACCGGCGTTTCCCAGACGATCCCGTCGGAAATTCAGACCCTGGAATCCGACGACATACACCGCCATTCTTCTCATTGTGGCCATTGTGAGTGTGGCAGGATGGAAAATGGAAGAATCGGGCTGGATGGAGAACTCCGTAACTCATGTCATGAGCAGCCCGCTCCGTTTCCTGCAGGGTACCCGGGCGTATGTCCTCCATGCTGTTGAGGAAGTTCGGCTGGCCATTCACACCCATCAAGAGCTGGATCAGCTTCGCGAGGAGGCCGAACGTCTCCGGCAAGAGAACCAGGAATTGCGCATTGCCGCTGCGGATGTAGCCCATTTGCGCGCTCTCCTCGACCTGCCGGAAAGGACTCCGTTCCGGGCGTTGTCTGCCTTGGTAATCAATCGCGACTTGGGGACTTCATTTGCCTTAATCATCAACCGAGGCAAGGAAGACGGCGTGGCGGTCAACCAACCCGTGCTTTCGGCCTCCCAGGGACTGGTGGGCCGGATCGAACGAGCACTGTCCAGGACCTCCCGTGTGCAGCTGATCACCGATTACAACAGCGTTGTGGGTGTACGAGTCGAGAACAAATCCCTTGAAGCCATTGTGCGAGGCAATCCAAGGGA
>JAKPRU010000341.1 GCA_029557025.1 Candidatus Omnitrophota bacterium
CTGAACGGCCTTTTCCAACCCGGCCACTCGTACGGCAAGTTCCTGGGTCGAGACGATCAGATTCTCCCGTTCGCTCAACCTTAACTGCCATTGGCTGTACAGATTGTCCAGATACTTCTGAAGAACTTCCACTTCATATTCTTTTTGGGTACGCAGATAAAGTTGCTCGCGACTGTTGTTGGCGGCCATTCGATCAGCCAGTGTTTCATCGAGCAGCTGGGCAGTCCGGCTCGCCTCCTCGATAAGGAACGCGATATTCTTCTCAATCCCCTTTTGGACCAATGAATTCGCGACTTTCGCGGCCATTTCGGGAGTTTCCATTTCGGCGTACACCCGGATGACACTGGTCTCCTTATATTTAGAAACACTGATACGGGGAGCGAGCTGATCGACTTGACTGATCTCGTAAGGCTTCTTAGATAATCCCAATTCCGGATCATCGATAATGGCTTTCAGTGTATCGTCCCCTTCAATATATCGTGCATAGACTTCAACCGGCGTGACCCAATACTGCATGGCCCGTTCGCCTACCCGGGAAGGTCTCACCTCGACTTCTGCCATCGCCCCATACCGCTTAGTCATAAACAGCGTGGCGATAAAAGAAACAATCATTACAACGAACGTGACCGTCAGAATCCGTTTCCCCCGTTCCCAGACGACCCAATACACAGAAGAGAGATCGATTTCCCGTTCAATACTCATCCGCTCCAAACCCCTTTCCGGATAATGGTGTGGCCGGTTGCGGAATCGCAGAAGGACTCTCGTCCCCGGACCGGTCTGCGGTCGATTCTGCCTCTTTGGCAGTTTCTAAGTCCTTTTTTACGCATTCTGCCAGGCGATCCCGGAAAAACTGCACATGGTGCTCGGCGCGCTTGGCTTCTTCCCATGCCTGAGTTTTCTCCTGCAAGATGAATTTCGGCAAAAGCCCCTGGACAGTGGGATTGTCGAAATCCTGAACCGTGCCCCCGACTTTGCGCGTCACATAGACAAATGCGTACCCGGAAGGGATGGGTAAGATATCCGACAGTTCGTGAAGCGGAACCTTGAGCAGTCCATCGCAGTATTCCTTCCCCAGCGCAGGCCATGCTTTGGGAACATGATAAACATTATGCAGGCCGGAACTGAATCGGGCATCCTCCGTCTCGGAGTACTTGATGGCCATTTCTTTCATGATTTCGATTCGGCCCGTCACATCTTGTACGGTCTCGAACTTTTTCTGCACTTCCGTCAGGAGTGCCCGTAATTCCTGGCTGGCTTCCTCCGGAGTTCTTTTATCGCCATAGAGCAGGCAGACCCGCCGGACATCCGTTACCGCCGGGGGAGAGAAGTGCGTATCCACATGGGCGTCATACCATTTTCTTTTCTCTTCGGGCGTAGTTTCCTCGATGAATTTCTGATTTCGGATTCTCTCCATTTTGGTGATCAGGATTTGGTTGGCAATCAGTTGCTCCAGGTTGGTTCCCTGCTGGCGAAATGAATCGAGGTAAGCGTTATATTGTTCTTCGTCCTTGAAGTAAGCCTTTGCGCGGCCCAGAAAGGCTTCAATCTCCTGGGGACTCGCCTCCAGTTTGTTCTGCTGGGCCTCTTTCAACAGAAGCCATTGAGAAATAACCTGTCCCACTCTCTTTTCCAGCTGCTGCGTCAGGTACGGTTCGAGGTCTGGGTTGCCCGACATTTGAGACATCAGAACCGCTTTCCGAGGATCCATATATTCTCGAATGCGATCATACGTCACAGTCTCCTCGCCCAGCTGAAGTATGACCGTTTTGTCCCATGCGAAGACTTGAGCATCCGAAGTCGGTGTCGCTTCCATGATCGTTGGAGAAGCCATGGAAGGAGTCGGGGTAGTTTCCAGGGAGACAACAGGCGGAGACGGGTTTCCACAATGGGTGAAACACAAGGGCACAAGGCAAATCGTGGTCGTCAATATTAGGCGAAGCCGGCGGAACATCGGTTGTCTCCGGGACGAAATCACCAAGTTTATCAACATAGCAGATTGATCTTTCATTGGGCAGATTGCACAGGCGTTCCAACCGGTGAATATCCGGTAAACGGCAGCGATTCCAGGGGTTGAGGAACAAATGTGGGCATGGGCTTATCGGGATGATAGGTTCTCCAATACCGCTCGAAGTTCTGGCGTTGTGTTTCGGCGGAATCAAGATTCTGCTGCCCTGTCAATGCCTGTTCCTGCTGAAACTGCCTGCCATAAACTTCCTTATAGCGTCGCTTGCTCTCCTCGATTTGCTGTTTGCTCGGAGGCTTGGGGAGATTGACACCGGGGAGAGGACGATAGTCCCTGGAGAGCTCCTTCATCTTGTTGCCGTAAATTTGCATATAGTAATCCAGTCCCTGCTGTTGCTCTTCGGGGGTGAGCGGTCCCTTTCGGTTCTTGAGATTCTCAAGGAATGCGGGGACCTTGATCAGCGGAAGAGCGTAAGTGGCAGAACCAAGTTGCATTATCGCCGCCTCCGGCGAGAGCGACGCCACTACAATATCGTGCTCAAACGGCATTCCTTCTGTGACCTCGCGTTGCTCTTTGGTTCCGAAATGTTCAAGACGCCCGCGTTTTGTGGAGGCGATCTGGGTAAAGTCAACATAATTCCAGTTCAACAGGAGGTTGATCAGGGCATTCCGTCCCGGTTCAATCGGGGGAACCTCTGCCTCGGGTGTCTGCTCCGGCTGTGGGATGGAGGGTTCCGGGGCAACCGATGGTTCCTCCGTCACAGGTACGCGAGTGGGAATGACGATCGTGGGGAATAATTCCACAAAGGTTTCCGCCGATGGGGTCGGAGTGGAAATCGGCGGAAGGAGCTCCGGAGTCGGCAGCACGGCAAGCTGATACGGGCCGGACTCCATTCGCGAGCCGGAGAAAAGAACAATTCCGACCAGCACAATCGCGGCCAGCAGAATCAGCAACGGGATCAGGATGGTCAAGCGCATAAACTCGATACTCGTATTGAACTTGTCCCCTCACCCAGTCCCTCTCCCAAAGAGCGAGGAAGACGTATACAGACACGGTAATTTTACGCCTTGAAATCAAAAAAGTAACGGCATTCGCCGGTGAAGACGAATGCCGCTACCGGAATATCAATTGCTCGGCACAATCAGAAATTCTTCGGCAGAACGAAATCGCTCCGACATACCCACACGAAGTAGATTTCCTCCGGCGTTTCGCCCTGCGGCAAATCCAGCCGCTGAAGAATCCGCATCAAGGCGAAATGAACCCCGTCCCGCAAAATGACAAAGTACGAATTGCCCGGAACCACATTGGTGGAGAACACAGTATCCGCCTCCGTATCCAATCTATCGGCCAAGACACTGAATCGGCTGACATTGTTCAGAAGTTCCTGGGCGCTGATAGCAAAAATGTCCGTGCTGCTGCCGAGGTTCATGATCCCTTGGTTCTTGCTCGTAACTGCAAGCCTGTCCGCAGACTCCAGTACGATATCGGCATCCCCGGGCTGAAGAGTAACGACCATCGCGCCATCCGAGAAGGAGAATCCATCCGGGATTTCCACCTCCAACTCCGCCTCTAAAGGACCCGGTTCTGTGTCGGAATTGGCGGAAATCTCCGTACCGTTGCTGTTTACACG
>JAKPRU010001185.1 GCA_029557025.1 Candidatus Omnitrophota bacterium
CCTCAATCCGCTTTCGGTCAGAAAGCAAGAAACTATCTCCACACATTAAGATAAATTTCAATGATCCCGACAACTGACCTCCCTGGATCGCATTTTGCGGATCAGGGAGGCCATCCGGCGGAGTTTGTCTGGCGATTCGGACTTGACGGACCGCCCTTTGATCTCCTATGGTCGAAAACAGGTTGGGTTGGTCTTGAATAACCGCTGCAGTTGCGAGGATCGCGGCGGGATACACGGAGGGACTCTTCATGATTGCGAGCGGCAATATTTTTACAGAGCGCCTGGGCCGGCTTCAAAAATCCCTGTCTGCCTGGACCATTGAAGCCCTTTTGATCACCAATATGGACAATGTCCGCTATTTATCCGGCTTTGCGGGATCTGAAGGATTGCTCGTTGTCTGCCCCGATCACTCGATCCTTCTCGTGGATGGACGCTATACCATCCAGGCTCGCCTGCAGTGCGAGGCGGTGGAGGTTATGGAGTTCTCCGACAGGATCGCTAAGCTGGTTGAGGTTTTCCGCAAAAGGCGGCCGGACCGAATCGGTTTTGAAAGCGCATCGATGAACGTTGGATTTTATCGGGAATTAACTCGGCGCCTCAGGGGAACCAGTCTGGTTGCGCTGGACAACGACTTGCGATGCTTAAGGGCGCGCAAGGATGCCGGAGAAATCGCCTTGATGAAAAAAGCCGCGGGAATCGGATCGTCCGCGATCAGGACCGTTTTGAAGCGGGCAGAATCCGGATGGACGGAGAGGGAATTTGCTCTGGCTTTGGAATTTGCCGCCCGGCAGGCGGGCGCCGATGCATTGGCTTTCGATCCCATCGTTGCGTCCGGAAAAAATGCCGCCTTGCCTCATGCCAAGCCCTCGGGCCGCAAGCTGCGCCGGGGAGATTTTGTGGTGGTGGATTTCGGTGTGCGGTATCGGGGCTATTGTTCCGATGAAACCTGCACATTTGCAATTGGGGAATTGACAGATGCTCAAAAGAATGCTTATCGTGCGGTCAAATTGGCGCATGACGAAGCGATCGCTTTGATTCGCCACGGCGTGAAGACGGCTGATGTGGATGCCTGTGTGCGCCGCGTGTTCGGGAAAAAATACGAAAAGTATTTTGTGCACGGCACGGGACACGGTGTGGGGCTTGATGTTCATGAACCGCCGCGCCTGGCGTCGGGTTCCGCCGATGTGCTTGAAACCGGCATGGTCGTCACTGTCGAACCGGGACTCTACTTTCCCGGACGCTGGGGCATCCGGATTGAAGACACGGTTTGGGTACAAGAAAAAGGATGCGAAAAGATCACGAGCATGAATAAGAAGCTGATCGTGATGGATTAAGAATAGAGGTTTGCCGCTATGAAGGTATTTCCAGATGACCTGCTTTACAGCCGTGAACACATTTGGGTGAGGGTTGACGGAGATCTGGCCACAGTGGGCATTACGGATTACGCCCAGGAAAGTTTAGGGGAAATTCTTTCGGTGGAGTTTCCCGAAATCGACACGTATGTTGAACGGGATGAAGCATTCGGCTCAATCGAATCCACCAAGGCGGTGGTCGATCTGATTGCCTCGGTCGGCGGGACGATTGTCAGTGTCAATGAAGACATCAACGATGACATCGGTATTCTCAACAGCGATCCCCACGACACCGGATGGTTGGTGGTCATCGAAATGGACGATCTCGAACAGTTGGACGATCTGCTCGACGCCGCAGGCTA
>JAKPRU010001190.1 GCA_029557025.1 Candidatus Omnitrophota bacterium
AGTTTCACCATTAGTTGCGCGCCGGTATACCAGTAGGTCGCCATACAGGCAACGAAGACAATATCCGGCGGGCGTTGCGCCCGAAGCCATTGCTCCACACGCTCCAGGGGTACACCGTATCGTTTGAACCGACGGGGAATGTCCTTGAGAATCTCCGGGTGGGGGATTTCCTCCCGGTACAGGTGTCCGCAGTCGTATCGGTTGAGACGATGCCGTTGAGGTGAAGGAAGCCCCTTCAGAAGTGGGCTGCGACGATTCAGGCAATCCAGCAAGTCAACATGGACTTCGAGCCGTTGCAGAACTGTTGCCAGACGCAGCAGTCCCAGCGGGCGCATCCAAAGGTCGAACGCGCTGAAATCCTCAATCCATGGGCGAATCAGCAGTGCATGAATCGGCATGGATAATTCCGCTCCGTCCTCAAAATCGCTATCATCATCCGATTGACGATATAGATGATTTCATCAGGATAGTCCAATGAACAGAGTCTCCGTAAGTCTCTGGCTGTGTATCGCGTTGCTGCCGGCGGCAGGCTGTGGGAACTCTCAGCCGGACGAGCCATCGCAAGTCCCGGAGAAGGAGGTCAAAGCGCGCCTTGGCATCCCGCCGTACGCTCTGGGACCGCTTCACACAGCGACCCTTCGGATCGGCGATGTGACGGCGGAAGTGGAACTGGCATTCGGCGAAAGCGAACAGACCCAGGGCCTGATGTATCGCACGGCTATGGAGGAGAACCACGGGATGCTCTTCGTCTATAGGGAGCCGGAGTTTCTCTCGTTCTGGATGATGAATACGCGCCTGCCGCTTTCTATCGCGTTCATCAAACCCGATGGGACCATTGATGTGATCCGGGATATGAAAGCGCTGGATACCTCAGTGCGGTATCGTTCCAGACATCGTTGCCAATTTGCCCTGGAGATGAACCAGGGCTGGTTTGACCGGAATGGAATCAAGCCCGGAGATCGTGTAGAACTGCCCGAAGAAGTGAAGAATTATTTAAAAACAGGCTCGGACTGAATTTCGGGGTTTATGTCTACTCCGTCCAGAACTTCTTGACGGAGACACGGTTCGGGTTGTATGATGCTTACGTGGGAGGGAGCATCTCACGCTGAAGATGAAACGTGGTGTCGGCGTATATCTCCAACGTTTCGTGTGGAATCCATTGCGAGGAACGCGGCCCGGTGGCTTGGTATTTGAAAAATAATGGTGTCCGGAGGCGATTTCGAATTTATCCCGAGCGAAGCACAGTGTTGAACGATTTTCTGGGAGCGTTGAGGACAATCCGCCCTGTCCCGCCGGGGTCCGGGGGACCTGCTGTAAATGGGATGGAATCAGGTAGAATAAGTGAGGTCACCAGCCGGGTGAATCATTCGGGAATTGTCTCGACAAACAGTTACCTCCCGGCGACCTTGATCGCTGTTCTCCATGAGAGGAATATCCTTTCTTAAGAAGAAGTAAGGCTTCTTCTCGAAAGTGGTGCAGACTCAGTCGCGGAGGGACATGCATGATACCTATCGAACGGGAAGATGTCGGTGATGTGAGTATTCTGAAATTGTCCGGTGAGCTGGATTTCGAGAATACGGTCTGGCTGCGGGGGGAGCTCCATGGTCTTTTGAAGGAAGGGCGGGTCCGCATTCTGCTGAACATGAAAGAAGTGGACCTGATCTCCTCTTATACCGTGGGGGTGTTTGTGGCATTTGCTCGGGATTTGCGTGAGCGGGGCGGTGACATCAAATTTCTCCATTTGCTGCGCCGTGTGCGGGATACGTTCGCGGCAACGAGGATCGACCATATTCTGGATATTTTCGAGGATCGCTCCGAAGCAATTGCCGCCTTCAGCAAATCGTGATGAGATTGTGGTTTGGATGGGTTCGAAGGAGGTGAGCAGATTCCAAATCGGATTCTCAGGAGGACGCCATGGGGGAAGTACGTTGTTGCTTCTGCGGAGCGCCGGTTAAAAAGAAAACCTGCTCCGAAACCTTGTGCCCTTCCTGTGAGCCGGAGGACGACCAGGTCCTCGTAGAAGTGCTCATGTATCTCAAGGGCGCAAAGGGGCGGCTTCGGCATATTTATGAGATCTGCGCGGAAGTGGAGGGGGTTACGGAGAAGCGAATTGGGCGCTGGAAACGTCTGGGGTGGATCAAGACACGGGCGGACGGCATGATCCAGATTGACGACGGACAGACCCCGGAACTCGACAGTCACCTGCGAAAATACATCCTCAATAAAATGGGCATGGAAGAAGAGATCGAGACCGGCACGGAGGACCCCGACCGGGGAACCAGTCGTATGGTCGTAGTCGAAAGGCTTGGACTGGACGAGGAGGACGACGACAAACTCTCTACACCGGATTTCCTGCGGAAATTGCGCGGAATAAAAAGCCCCTCACCCAAAGAACAGAAGGAGCCGGACAGATTGATCGATTAGAGGGTTGGGGGATGGGGTAAATAAGAAGAATGAGGCCAAGGGGAGTTACAGAGAGAGAAAAAAAGAGAGACGAGCGGTTTGAATATTTTGCAGAGGATTACGAACTGACCCCTGAGGTGTGCCGCGCTCCAGTCGGCGCCCGGTTTAGTTGCCGATAATTACCAAATCCAACCACTCGGCCTTTTCGGGGATCCAGACACGTTTTTCCCAGAGAACCTCGTATGGAACGGAAAGGCCTTCACTGACAGATCGTTCCAGGTATTTCTCCGGCAGGACGACAGAGGCGGGACCTTCTTGGCGAAGGAATTGCTCCATTTCCTGTGTGTCTGAGAGTTTCGTTACGTGCTGCCCCAGGTAAAACGGGAAAGACACTTCCTGGTATCGTCTCATGCCGATTCGTGCTTGGGACAGGGACTTTTCCCCATAGTGATCTTTGAGAAAGGCCGCGACCTGCCGGGCGGATTTCGCTTTATCCAGTCGGGGCAAAGCAACACTGCAAAGCAACGCGAAACACAAAACAGTTACAGCAGCAAGCACACCCATCGCGTGGCAATCCCGGTTATTCCTCAGCAATCGCATTCCCCGAATTGTTCCCAGTGCGACGACCAGAGCGGCCGGAAGAAACCAAAGAGTTTCGTGAAGGAAACCAAGACCCGCCGGCGCTCCAAGAATAACTGCCGCCAATATAGCCCCCCCCAAAATAAAAGAGGTCTGCGATTTGGAGCCTAAGTGCCGGATGAGCGCATCTCTATTGCGGATTGACTCACCCAGAAACGCCCCCAGAACAATCGCCAGGGCCGGAAAGAGGGGAAGCATATAGTGCGGCAGCTTTGTGCTGACCAGGCTGAACGCCAGGAATTGCGGAATAATCCACCCGCCCAGGAATGCCGCACGGTTTTCAGACCGGTCTTTCAAGATTCCGTTGCGCAGGGCCGGAACAAAGAAGATGCTCCAGGGAATCATTCCAACAAAAAGCACCGGGATATAGACTGGAAGGAGCAGAAAATAGGCGATCCAATTCCCGCCGCCATGCCCCTGCAAGGGCGAAAGAATCGGTTCCAGCGTGCGGACCCAGACGAGTTCATGAAAATAGGCGCCATGGGTGATCCACAGGGCCGGAGCGGCCCAAATACCCACAACGGCGGCTGTAATCAGAAAACCGGAGATCGGGCGCAGTTCCTTCAGGATCTGCCACTGACGGGAAAGCAAAACAAAACCGCACGCCGAGATCACAGGAAGAACAAACCCCAGCGGACCTTTCGCCAAGACCCCCAAACCGCACCCGATGTAAAACAGAAGCCGGCCCTTACGGCTCCGAGTTTCCAGGAAATCCCAGAATCCGATCATGGCAAGAAGCACGGTGCAAACCAGAGTCGTATCCAAAAGCGCGAGACGCATGGCCCCGGCGAATAACAGGCTGGTTCCCAGGATCACGCC
>JAKPRU010001201.1 GCA_029557025.1 Candidatus Omnitrophota bacterium
ATCCCGGCGCACTGCGGCGGGTTACCATCCTGGCGCACCGTATCGCAGTTCCATTCCCACGGTTCTCCTTTGTCCGTGTAGAATCCGGCGGCTTCGATGATCGTTCCGTCCGGCTTGACTAAGAGCATAGCGGGACGTTCGGTGGCGTCGTTGCCGTCGATATCTTTCGTACCGAAGGCTGCAATCAGCGTACCGTCGCCCATGCAATCCACATAAGGTTCCAGGTTTGCCGCGTAATCCACACCCAGCAACCCCATTGGCGTGTCGGGGATCAATACCTCGATCCCGACAGCCTGCGGATTGACATTGCGGGTCTGGCAGAACGCAGGCGTCACAACCATGGCGCACAAAGCGATCAATCCCAATGTTTTCAGAAGTCTCATCATAAAATCTCCTTTTTGTTCCCTTTTCGGGATGTTTTCTCAACCACGTGGTTCATTTCCGATGCAGTCCAGACACAACATTCGTGTGTCGGAACTGGGCTTGGTCCGGCTGTCTGATGGCACCTCCTTTCCGGCCGCTGGGCCTTTTAATTTAAATGGAAGATTCATCTTCCATGTTTGGAACACCCTATGATACTACTTTTCTTTGCCGTTTCAAGCCCCTCTCGCGCCTTCTAAAGCAATTTTTTACGAAAAAAACAACCGACAGCATCAAGCGCACCTCTTCCCAAGGTGACCCAAGTATCAAACAACGTTTTTGGGAATAGGTCCAGGGGTGTCAAGGGGGGAGGAACACCCCGGCAAGTCAGATGTCCCTGCCTGACAATTGCCCTTGTACCGGACAGAACAAGAAAGAGTGATTCATTGACACGTGGTAAGGATTTTTCAGAAATACGGCGGTGACTTGGCAACCGAGAAAGAAATCCTGAAAATGCCCGGGTACGATGTCGGGGAGCCGCACGGCCCCATCCGCCCGTTCCCGCAAAACCGGACTTCACTCATCGGTGGAGGATATCGGCTTCTTCAACGACTGTGTAACATAACGACCGGCAGGATGGGCAGAGAAGTAGGGCAGGCCTCCGTACCTGCCGTCCGACAGTAGGGCAGGCCTCCGCGCCTGCGATGGCTTGGGAGAGCTCCATGATTTCCTGTACCGAATTCATCTGGGTATACAGCGAACTGTTTCGATTCCTGGAAAAACGTGGCGGCGAGGCCAAGGTGATTGAATTCTGGCAGGAAATCGCCGAGAAGTTCCTGTGGAATCTGCGCCGGTATATTGAAGAAGACGGCCTGAAGGGGATGTACCGTTATTGGTCTCACACCCTGGGAGAAGAAGGCGGGCGATCTCAGCTGACCCTGTATGACGATATGTTTGTGATCGACATGCACGATTGCCCGTCGGCCAGGTTAATTTTCCAGGAACGACGGGTTCCGCCTTATGAAAAGTACTGTGAACACTGCCGATGGTTATACCCCCCGCTGATCTGCCGATACGGGTATGAAGTGGACTACCACATTATCGACAGCGAAAAGGGGATGTGCCGAATGACCGTCCGCAAGCCCCCCGGCGCAAAGACCCCGGATAGGGAATGAAACAACCGCCACCCCCATCCCCCCCTCAATCCCCCCGTAAACGGGGGGAAGATTTCTTTGCTCCCTCCCCGTTTACGGGGAGGGTTGGGGTGAAAACGACTCCTTCACTTAATCGCGTTCGTCACGCTGAAGATCGGCAAATAAAGCGCGACAACGACGGTTCCGATGATGCCTCCGAGCATCACGATCAGCAACGGCTCGATCAACTTCGCCAGCCCATCCACTGCGTCGTCTACCTCGCGTTCGTACGCTTCCGCCACTTTGATCAGCATCTTGTCCAGCGCGCCGGTCTCTTCACCGACCGCGATCATGTGGACCACCAGGGGCGGAAACACCGGGAACGCCCGCATCGGCTCGCTGATCGTATCCCCATCGCGGATAGACGCGTGGATGTCAACCGTGGCGCGGGAGATGACCTCATTACCGGCTGTGTCCTTTACGATCAACAGCGCCTGAAGAATCGGAACGCCGGTGTCCAGCAGCGTTCCGAAGGTTCGGGCGAAACGCGCCACAGCGGATTTCTGCAAAATCGTCCCGAAAACAGGCAGCCGGAGTTTAACACAGTCCATGATATAAGCGCCGAACTCCGTAGACGTAAACAGTTTCAACGCCATAATTGTGCCGATTATCGCCGCCAACGGTTTCCACCAGTTAACAACAATCCAACCGCTGAAATCGATCAGGTACTGGGTCAGAACAGGGAGGTCGGCTCCGAGGCCGGAAAACATTTCCGCGAACTTGGGAACCACAAAAATCATAATAATGCACACCACTGTCATTGCAATGGTGATAACCACCGCGGGATACCACATTGCGCCTTTGACCTTGGAACGGACAGCAGCGGATTTCTCACTGAAGAGCGCCAGACGTTCCAGTACGGTTTCCAGCGCGCCACCCAACTCACCCGCCTTGATCATATTTACGTAAAGACGGTTGAAAATGCGGGGGTGTTTGGCCATGGCCTCCGAGAGAGTGGACCCGCCTTCGACGCTTTCGATC
>JAKPRU010001210.1 GCA_029557025.1 Candidatus Omnitrophota bacterium
GGGGCACGTTGCAACGTGCCCCTACTTCCATACGATCCTTTCCCCATTTGTCCCATCCGTCCCTTGCACTTCCCCCGTCCATTCTGTTCTCATTCCCTCATGTGCACGCTGGCCCCGACATCCTCTATTTCTCGCCGATCCGACCTGCCGGCGGCCTTGCTGTTGTTGTGTGTGGTGATGGGGCTGCATTGGCCGATTGCTTTTCAGGGCCGCCTACCTCTCGATGAAGATACCCTGCTTTTCTTTTATCCCTTGCGCGCAATTTCTAAGGACCCGTTCGTCGGACTATGGGACCCCTACCTTTTCTGCGGATTTCCCAGAGATGGCAATCCGCAATCGCAGCTGTTGTATCCGCCGAACATCATATTGAGTTTCCTGCCTGCGCCGCGAGCATACGCGGTTCTGCTGATCGGGCATTTGACAATCGGAGTGATCGGGATCTATTTTCTTTGCCGTGTCTATAGTTGCGGTGTCCTTGCCTCGCTGGTGGGCGCTCTGGCCTGTGCGGGCGGTTCGTTCTGGTGGTGCAAGGCGGTCAATCTCGGCAATATGGAGGGCAACGCCTGGATTCCGTTCCTCCTGTTTGCATTTCTCAACGGATTGGCGTGTAAATCCTGGCGATGGGCCGTTCTTGCGGGTGTGTTTGGTGCGCTTATTGTCGGGGTCGGTGCGCCGCACCCCGTTGTTTATTGCGCGATGCTCAGCCTGTTTTTCTGGGCGTGGATAAGTCGTTTCCATATTGACCGCCAAACGGCGCAATACGTGCTGATTATCATTGTCGTTGCTGCCGGTCTTTCCGCGTGGTCCTGGATGCCCGCTGCCGAATATCTCTCTCGTTCGAATCGGATGTCGCTCGGCCCTGAAGAGGCTTACCAGGGCGCGCTCGCATTGCGCGATCTTCCCGGCGTTTTGCTCTGCGGCCTGACCCAACCCAAGGTAACCCGTCTGGACCCGTGGGAAGGCACGCTGTTCTTCAGCATCACGGGCTTGATGCTCGCCGGTCTCGGCGTCGTCGCGCGAAAAGGACGGCGTGAAACCTGGGCCTTGCTGACAGCCATTGTGGTGGGATTCCTGTTCGCATTGGGGCCGAATACACCGGTCTACCCGTTGTTCCATCGTTTCGTTCCCGGAGCCGCGTATCTCAACCTGCCCAACCGTGCGCTTTTAATGGCGGCCTGGTCGATTCCAATTCTGATCGCTTTCGGCGCAGACCGCATCTTGCACATCGGCGTTTTACGCAAATGGTTCCTGCCGGCATTTGTGCTTTGCACAGTGGGTTGTATTGCATTACTTGTGCATTTCGCATTCAAACATCCGCTCTGGCTTCTTTCTCTAAGAAATCCGGCCTTTACTTCAACCTTCGATGCGAACGCCGTGTCGGACATGGAACTGATGATTGCCTTGGCGCTCTTCGGTGCGTCTCTCACAGCGTTGGTGTTATGGTTGCCTGCGCATCCGGTTTGGGGGTGTATGCCTCATCTGGCGGGGATCGCCGTATTGATGTTGATCCAGATGTTCTATATAACTCCGCGCTTTTTTGTTGAATACACATCGCCGAATTTTTTTGACCCTCCGCCTGCGGTTCGATGGGTCCAGGAACGTTATCGTGTGCAGCAGGGAAGGGTACTGGGACATTCGAAAGCCATTTCCGATTCGGGCGATGTGCGTTGCGCACTGAATGCTTCGCACTTGGCGCACCGATTCCCGGAAATCTTTCGTCTGCGGGAAATCCAGGGCTACGAGCCGGTCTATCCAAGACGGTATGGAGAACTGATTCGAGCATGGGCAGGCCAATCGCGCGCCTCCAATGCTCTCCGCAATGTTCAGTTGGAGACCGTACCGCCGCGATTGATTGATTTTCTGGGTGTAGAGACGATCATCGGTAATCCTGCGGATCGTTTGTGCAAACTCCCCCAAGTGATTCTCAAATCCGGCGAACAGAAGGCATTATCCCTGTCCGATCCGATACGAACCAATCGCCTGTTCATCCAGCACACGTGCAGAGGCATGTCTGGATTGCCGGATGATACAGTTATCGGCACGATTGAGATTCGCAATGTGTCCGGCGAGTTCCTGGAATTTCCGGTGCGCTACGGCAGTGACCTTGCCGACTTTCTGCCGGAGGACGCACGCGGATTTCGACAGGCGCAGGTCTTTCACTGGTGGCCCGTTCCGTATATCCGGGGATATCGCCCGGCGGTGAGTTATTGGGCACGATGGGATGTTGATCCGCCCATTCAGGCCGTATCTGTTGCCTTTCGTTGCGATGCGCCCCATGGCGAGTGGTCGCCGATTGAGATGATGCTGACCGATACCGAGCGGGAGATTTATCCGCGCGTATTTGAGAATAACGGTGTCGAGGTCTTTGAGAATCCCACGGCATTCCCTCCCGCCTGGATTGCAACGCATTGGGAATTGATTTCTGACGCAACCGAACGCATCCGAAAGATGGTCTCCGGTGAAATCAACCTGCGTGAAACAGTCCTGTTTGAGAAATTCCCTCCTTCAGACTGCATGCTCTCTAACCGGGAGGAGGAGGCAATCTCCATCGCCATCGAACGCCCCTCCTCCGATGAAATCCTCTTCCACATTCCGTCGGAAATTACCGGGTATCTTGTCGTGACCGAATCCTACAGCCCCTGGTGGCATGCCGAAATGAACGGCAGATCCGTGCCCGTTCTGCGGGCGGACCACGCATTCATGGCGATTCCCATTCAGGATGAGGCAGGAATCCTGCGCCTCCGTTATCGGCCTGTAATGTTCTATCTGGCGTGCTGTCTATCGGGGATCGTCTTGCTGGGGGGGATCGCAGCTGCAACAATGAAGGTCAGAACCTCTCTCACAGGTCGGAAAGGTTCAATCGCTCGCTGAGATTTCTCCCTTCGGTCGAAATGACAGGGCGGTTGCCTTTCCGAACGAGTGTGAGGAATCTCAATGAATGACGTGACTGCCGAATCTCTCTTCGGGGCGCAATGTCATTAAGTCAAGGGAAAGATGTCGGGATGAGAAGGAACGGTGTGTCGAAAGGACGGTTCCTGAGCCTGTCGAAGGGC
>JAKPRU010001225.1 GCA_029557025.1 Candidatus Omnitrophota bacterium
GATCGTTGATGCGCACTTTTTCGGTGCGACCGTTTTCCAGATTGGTGACTCGTACCCTGGAGCCGAACGGAAGTGTGGGATGGGCGGCGGTCATCGCGTTCATATCGAACAGTTCACCGCTGGCGGTCTTGTGCCCGTGGTGTTCCTTCCCATACCAGGATGCGAGTCCGTACTCGGGGAATTTGGTCCCCGCAGCGCGCTTCGTGCTGCCGGCACACGAAACCATGAGCAGGCCCAAACAGCAACATAGAACGGTTTTGGTAAACGAATGCGACATGGTATGAACCTCCTGGTCCATCCCCATTGCCCGGTGAAGAAACATGACAGAAAACCGGCTGCTTACGGGACTCCGTCCCCGCAGTCGATCCGCAGACATATGTTATACTATCTGTAACTTGGAGATTTGTCAATACGGGGAGAGGATTTTTTTGCAGAGTAATTGGCAGACATGAGTGGATCAAATGGGACCTATAAGGCCGATGGGAACTAACGGGGGGAGAATTGAATTACACTGAATTGGAATGCCCGTTGTGATGGACAGTTGGGGGTGCGGCAAGGACCTGGCGCAGGATTTCCAGCTTCTTGACCAAGTCCTCCCAGACAGCGGTTGTAATGGGATACCCGATCGGTCCTTTGCCCTGCTCGACTTCCTGAATCTCATTCCGCATGTTTTCCAGGAACCGTGGAAGGTTACTGACGGTCAGCCATGGGGAGAGTTTGATGGGGCCGGTAATGTTGCCTTTCTCCCGAAGCCCCCGCTCCACATCGATCAGGAGCTGATGGACTCGCCGGATTCCGTCGCTCTCAAAAGGCATTCGATACGCTCCCGCCTATGAATGGTGAATTCCCTTCCCCATTTCTCAACTCGGTAAAGGCCACTCGGTGATGCGAAGGAAATGATTGTATAAAGCTTGCAAAATCGCAAGCGAACCGGAAAACGAAATCAACGGGCGAAGAACGGCCAGACGCTTGTCCCGATCCGACACGCAACACTCCAGCCAATAGCATAGAAAAAGGAGCGCCGGTACGGTAACACCGGAAAAGATG
>JAKPRU010001227.1 GCA_029557025.1 Candidatus Omnitrophota bacterium
TGAAGCTGACGCAAAGAGTTATCGAATCGCCCTGGTGATGAAAGCGGTCACCAACCCCTTTTTCCACGCCATGGAGGAAGGGGCGAAAACGGAAGCAGAAAAACTGGGCGTCACGCTTCTTCCTGCCTCGGTAGAGCGGGAAACGGATATCGACAAGCAGATCGGCCTGGTTGAGGATTTTATTGTCAAGCAGGTGGATGCCATTGTGATTGCTCCCGCCAGCTCGCAAGGTTTGGTTCCGGTCTTGAAACGCGCCCAGTCGGAAGGGATTTATGTGGTCAACATTGATAATCCGCTTGACAAGGATGCCATGAAACAGCAGGGATTTACCTGTCCGTTTGTCGGTTCGGACAATCAACTTGGCGCGTCCATTGCGACTCATGCCCTGGTCGCAAAGATGGGGGCAGTGGGAGAAATCGCTATGCTGGAGGGTATCCCCGGTGTCACTAATGCGGAACTGCGCAAAGCCGGATTTCTCTCTGTAATCGAGCATGTGCCCGGAATCAAACTCGTGGCAAGTCAGACAGCGAATTGGGAGACCGAGCAGGCATTCAATGTGACATCGAATATCCTGACCGCACATCCCAACCTGCGAGGTATATTCTGCGCAAACGACAACATGGCGCTTGGCGCAATTGCGGCTCTGGAGGCAGGGGGCAAAACGGGGGAAGTTGCGGTTACAGCCTACGACAACCTGGAGGCCGCCCGTGAGGCGATTCTTGAAGGAAAAATGTTCGCCACGATCGAGCAACATCCCGAACGGATGGGAGCGTACGGTGTGCGGGTTGCGAAAGATCACCTGGACGGCAAACCTGTGGAGGATTACACCCGAACCCCGCTGGATCTGATCGACTATCAATACCTGGTTAAGGTTATGGGGATGGCGGGAAAAAAATAGTATTCTGTAGCGGATACATGAATAATCTTCAGCCACAGGCTGGAACGCTGTGTCACCCGATTCTTCCGCTGGATTCCGGCTTTCGCCGGAATGACGGCCGTAAGGGGAATTCATACATTGCCCCTGCACCGGCAGATGGCCGGAGTTTGGGAGTTTCCGGGTGATGCTGTCGTCTAGTGAGGCTATCTGTTGACTTCCTTTCGGCGCTTTCTGTGGGTTTATGTGGCCGTTTTCCTGGCGTACGCCGTTCTGCGCGCTCACACCCTGCTCTCGCCCATACTGCACGATGAAGGGCTTTTTCTCGCCGGAGCGCAGATGTGTGCCATGGGTGAGCTGCCATACCGAGATTTCTGGGATCATAAACCGCCCGGGATTTTCTATTTCCATTCGGTCCCGCTGCGCCTGTTTCCGTTCAACCGACTCGCGGTGAAGATTCACGAAACGATCTGGATTGCCCTCTCTGCGAGCCTGTTCTGGATTCTGTGCAGACGTCTTTTTTCGTCGGTTACGGCGACAATCATCCTGGCCTTTTATATGTTCTATACCGGCGCGCCCGTGACTATCCGTTCCGGCGGTCTGACGGAGGAATTGGCGCTCCCGTGGCTGGTGCTTGCCTATTTCCTGATTCTTGTACCAATGAAACGATGCGAGACGATCTCCACATATCTTCTCCCTCACCCTTCCGGTGAGGATCGGGGTAAGGGAAGCGGAGTTACCTTTCTAACGCCCATCCTCGCAGGCCTCTCCCTCGGCGTTGCGGGCCAATTCCGCCAGACATTCCTTCTCTCGGCAGTTGTGTTTATGTGGGTCCTATGGAGAGAAGCGGCTTGCGAGGGAATCTCACCCAAGGTGCGCCTGCAACATATCGGCGCGTTCTTTCTGGGGCTGATCGTCCCGGAGATACTGGTTTCTCTCTATTTCCTTCTCCATGGGGCATGGTGGGTCTATTTTGAGACGAGCTACCTGTTCAATCTCGCTTACATTCATGGAGGTGATGCCCCGCCGGTCGGTCGGCGGACTTTCATCCAACTGTTCCAGTTCCTGTTGAACACAGGACCATATCTGGTCGCCCCCATCCTGGCACTCGGAGCCTTGGGGAGGTTGCAGTGCCCGACCGGAAGATTCCTCGTTCCGTTGATTCTGCTGTTCGGATTGGATTTCTGTTCTGCCGAACTGAGCGGGGAGGACTATGAGCATTATTATGTCCAGGCCGCTGTGTCATCCTGTTTGCTGATCGGCCTTCTGGTGCAATCCGTAGGGATAGACATTCGCGCTCGAAAAGCCACAGGGATTCGGCTACGAGTCGGACGCATGGCGCTGGTTGCTCTTCTTGGAATACTCACTTCAACCGCCGCGTATGGATATGGGAGAGATGTCATCCGCCTGATTCAGATGCAGAAGCGGGAACACGGGCCGATTGTGTTGCAAAAGGCTGTCGCGGATGGAATTCGTCAATTAACTCTACCGGAGGATCGAATCCTTCTGCTGGGAGGGTCGCCTAACTCGGTTTATTTCCTGGCGCATCGCCTTCCAGGTTCGCGCTATTACCATAATTCGCCCTTGTTCAAAGCGAAACTGCGCGAGTTCATCCCGGAACGATTCCGCGAGGAATTCATGTTGGACTTGCGCACCAGGAGGCCGGTGGTTCTGATCCTGGGCGCTGCCGAGGGGGAAAGTATCACGCGGGGGATGGACCTGGTTCGCGAACAGGCCCCGTTTATGCTGGACTACCTGAATGAGAACTACATCCCATTGGAACAGATCACCGACAAAATCCCCGCTGAATGGACTTGGTATGGCGTGTTCTGCCGTTTCCTGATCCGCAAAGACCGAGCGGATGATCTAATCGAGGCGTTTTGATACGAATAAAAGAAAGGCGAATGACATGACTGCCGAATCGGACACGGAATCTTCGCAAGAGCAGAGACATCATTCCTCCGCTTTGAGGTTCGTATTGGTGCTTGGGGTTGTCAGCCTGTTTGCCGACATGACTTATGAAGCGGCCCGAAGCATCACCGGGCCGTATCTGGCGATCCTGGGAGCGAGCGCGACCGCCGTCGGTGTGATTGCCGGGCTTGGCGAATGTATCGGGTACGGATTGAGGATCGTATCCGGCGTCATCAGCGATCGGACACAACGCTACTGGTTGATCACGATTACCGGATACGCGATCAACCTGCTGGCCGTGCCTGCGCTGGCTCTCGCAGGGAATTGGCCCCTGGCTGCGGTCCTTATCATGGCAGAGCGATTCGGGAAAGCGATCAGAACCCCGGCCCGGGACGCGATGCTTTCTCATGCGGCTTATGGCCTCGGTAGGGGGTGGGCGTTTGGCCTCCATGAAGCTATGGATCAAATTGGAGCGATCATCGGTCCGGGAATCGTGGCGGCGGTTCTGGCTTGGAGAGGCAGCTATCCGTTCGGGTTTGCTGTGTTGCTCATTCCAGCTGTCCTGGCACTGCTGGTTCTTGTCGTCGCTCGGATCACCTACCCCGAACCGCAGAACCTTGAACCGACTCTGAAGGCAATCGAGATCGGCGCGCTTCGCCCGATTTTCTGGCTTTACCTTGCTGCCGCCGCCTGTATCGCGGTGGGATTTACGGATTACTCGTTAGTGGCCTTTCACATAAAGAAGGCGGAAGTCCTCCGGGATAAATGGATCCCGTTGATCTATGCGGGGGCCATGGGAGTGGATGCCTTGAGCGCGCTCCTTGTCGGCTATTTGTATGACCGGAAAGGCCTGCCGGTGCTGTTGACGGTTGTGGTAGTGTCGGCGTGGAGCGCTCCCCTTGTTTTTCTGTCCGGCAGCGGCGGTTTGATCGGGGGAATGGCGCTGTGGGGTATCGGTATGGGCGCACAAGAATCAATTATCCGCGCCATTGTGGCGAATCTCGTACCCACAGACCGTCGGGCAACTGGATATGGGGTGTTCAACGCAGGTTTCGGTTTGGCTTGGTTTGTGGGAAGTGCGGTGATGGGCATTCTGTATGATCGCTCTCTGATTGTCCTGGCTGTCTTTTCCGTGGCCGCTCAGTTGACCTCATTGCCGTTGCTTTATTCTTTCCAGAAACGGTTGATTTCGGATCTGTGAGGCATGACAGAGTTGCTGACATGTTTTCTTGCGAGCGGGAATTGAGGATTTCTTCCGGTCGTTCGATAACGTCCGTAGTTATTGCAGGCCGGGTCCCATGGGATTAACCCAATTCTATTTTTCTGCCATAATTTGCGGTGTCTCAGGCGCCGAGTGTCCGGCATCTGAGCAGATTGAAAAGCAATGGGAATGGAGAGAAAAATGGAATCCCCCTCAACAAAACAACGCTTTGTCCTGCGGTGGCCGGAAACGACGCAATCCTCCGATAATGAACCGATAGAGAAGAAGGTTCGGGTCTATCGCGCTCTTGTTATATCTTCCTTTTTCCTGCTTTTGATTCTCGGGATGTCCCAACGTCCTTCCTGGGCAAAAACGATGGATTTGAGCAGGGCCGTTATCCTTGCTGGAGAAAACGAAGCGGAATCAACGGCGGCACAGGTTCTCCGGGAAGAAGTGGAGAAACGCACGGGGATCCAATGGACCGTTGTAAACACGTGGCCCGCCGACCGACCTGTTATCGCTCTGACGAATCGCACACCCGGTGTGTTGGACGGTCGGAATATCCCTGCGCGCGAGGGGCAGAATCTTCCTGAATGCAGGCCGGAAGGATACCGGCTCTGTGTGGACACATCCCAATCTTCCATGCCCGTCGTATGGCTGATCGGCGCGGATGGGCGTGGTGTTTTGTACGCTGTCGGCGCTTTCCTCCGCTACCTGGACTGGGGCAAAGACCGGGCGTTTTTCTCTTCCACATTGGATATCGCCACCGCACCGGCGTATCCCATTCGCGGCCATCAGCTGGGCTATCGCACACAGGCGAACTCATGGGACGCCTGGACGGTCGAACAATTCGATCAATACATCCGGGAACTCGCCTTCTTCGGGATCAATAGCGTAGAGAATATTCCTTTCGAGGACGATCGCGAAACACCCGTGATGAAAGTGCCCCGCCGTGAAATGAATCGGAAAATGAGCGAAATCTGCGCGCGCTACGGCCTGGACTACTGGGTCTGGACACCGGCGGAATACGATCTCCGCGACGGTAAAGCCCGCGCAGAGGCGTTAGACAAACACGAGGAACTGTACCGAGACTGTCCTGAACTCACCGGGGTGTTCTTTCCCGGCGGCGATCCGGGGCACAATCCGCCGGAATTGGTGCTTCCGTTCCTCGAAGATATCGCCAAACGGTTACTCCCGATTCATCCGAATGCCCGCGTGTGGCTTTCGCTGCAATGGTTCAATGCCAAACAGATCACTGAAATTTTCGACTACATCAACACGCAGTCTCCTGATTGGCTGGGCGGACTGGTCGGCGGCCCGTCCAGCCCCCCGATTCCCATGGTCCGCAAGATGCTGCCTGAGAAGTACAAGTACCGGCTTTATCCGGACATTACGCACAACAAAATCTGCCAATACCCCGTTCCCTGGTGGGACCAGGCGTATGCTCTCACTCTCGGACGAGAGGCCATCAATCCCCGCCCCACCCAGTACGCTTACATTCATAATTGGTTTGCTCCATACAGCGACGGATTTATCTCCTACTCGGATGGGGTGCATGATGATGTAAACAAAACGATCTGGAGTGCGCTGAGCTGGGACCCGGAAACAAAGGTCCGTGATATTCTGGTGGAGTATGCGCGCGTGTTTTTCGATCCCCGTGTAGAGGAAAAAGCGGCGGATGGAATCCTCGCTCTGGAAAAGAACTGGCGCGGGCCACTTATCCACAACGGATCGGTCGAGGGCACACTTCTCTACTGGCAACAACTGGAGAAAGAAATGCCCGACCTTGCGGGCAATTGGCGTTGGCAGATGTGCCTTGTGCGTGCGTATTACGACGCCTATACGCGGCATCGTTTGATTAACGAGACGCAACTGGAAGAGGAGGCCAACCGCATTCTCGCCGATTGCGGTCAACGTGGAGCCGATGCGGCTATGACAGACGCCATGACAGTGCTGAACCGCGCGGTCACCGATCCTGTCAGCCCGGAATTACGAGCGCGAATAGTCGATCTCTGCGAACAACTATTCCAATCCTGTGGACTTCAGACGAGTGTAGAGAAATATCACGCCAGCGGCGCGGAACGAGGCGCTTTTCTTGATTTTATCGACTACCCGCTGAACAACCGCTGGTGGCTTGAGGACGAGTTCAAGAAGATTCGCGCATTCAACTCCGAAGAGGAGAGATGCCGACGCCTGAATGTGATTGCCTCCTGGGAGCGCCCCGGCCCCGGCAGCTACTATGATGACGTCGGAAATACGGCGAAATCGCCTCATGTATTGCGCTGTGAGGAAGTTACAACCGAACCGGGAGAAGAAGCGCACCCGGAACCGACATTCTGGTGGTGGGATGAAGGAAAGAGTCGGGCACGACTATCCTGGCAGACCAGCATGAATTGGCCGCTGGGCGTTGTCTACGAAGGTTTAGACCCCGATGGGACATACATGGTGAGACTTACAGGATATGGTCAGTTGCTTTTGAGAATAGATGGGGTTCGCGTCAATCCCACCGTAGACGGTAAAGTTGAAATGGGCGAATTTAAGGAGTTTCGTGTTCCGCGTGAATCCGTTCGCGACCGAAAATTGGTTTTAACCTGGGACAGGCCCACAGGCGAAGAACATTTGAACTGGCGTCAGCATTCACGACTGTCGGAGGTGTGGTTGTTGAAAGTGGACTCCCACAGTACGACTTCGGCGGCGAGTCATGATCCGCAACCGATTCCAAAAACCGAGGGAAAGCACAAAAAAATGAAAATCATGCTGATGACCGACATGGAGGGGTGCGCTGGGGTGATGAATGTGGAGGATTGGGTAGGACCGGAGGGTCGATACTATGAGAAAGGAAAGCGATTGGCTACGGAGGAGGCCAATGCTGCGATTGAAGGGTTTTTCGAAGAAGGAGCGACGGAAGTCATCGTGGTGGATGGCCATGGCCACGGCGCAATCGACCCGGAACTTCTGGACGCGCGTGCGCAGTTGCAGCGCGGGCATACAAGTCCGATATGGCCCTGGGGACTGGATCGTTCGTTCGATGCCTACGCCATTGTCGGTCAGCACGCCAAGGCCGGGACCCCATACTCGCATATTACCCACACCGGAAGCCATAATGTAATCGACTATACAATCAACGGATTGTCTGTGGGGGAATACGGACAAATGGCCCTTTGCGCGATGGAACTGGGTGTTCCCACCATTCTGGCTTGTGGTGAGGAGGCTTTTACGAAAGAGGCGGAAGCGCTTACCCCGGGCGTGGTTACTGTGTCGGTCAAACGCGGTCTGCTCCCGGACGGACTGGATGATCTCAGTACCGAGGAATACCGTCGCGCCAAACTGAGCGCTGTGCATCTCTCGCCTGCCCGAGCCAGGGAGCTGATCCGTGCTGGTGCGATCAAGGCGATGCGCAAGCTGGCCGAGGAACCCGAGTCCTTCCGGTATCCGCAGATGTCTCCGCCCTATGTCGGCATTGTTCGATATCGCGCCCAGGGAGACAAGCCGCCATACACAACGCGAGGGGAACATCCAAGCAGCATTGCCGGTCTGCTGAACTCCGGGTTTAAACGGGTAGAATAAAGCGACCTATACCCCAAATCTCGCTCATTTCGGACAGGGCAGATTGAACACTTGCGCCGGGTTCCATGTCCGTCCGAATTTGGAGAACGTGCCGATGATCTTACAAGAAATGTTTGCAGGAATACTATCAAAGACATTGACAAGGGACCCCGTTTGGACGAGAATAACAGTAGAGTCGAACCGCCGGGAGGACGCATCATGCACCGCAAATCCGGATTTACCCTAATCGAACTTCTTATCGTTGTCGCCATTATCGGGATTCTGGCCGCCATTGCTGTCCCGAATTTTCTGAACGCTCAGATCCGTGCCAAAGTTTCCAAGTGCGTCTCGGAAGAGAAAGCGCTGGCGGAAGCCTGTTTTATGTACGCATTGGACAACAATATGAACGTCATGCACAGCGATTACTCCAATGCCCATAACGGGTTAACTACGCCCGTTTCATACATCTCACATCCGATGTGGGACATATTCAAGAATACACCGGAAACGAGTTCTCTGCATGGCGGGCTGATTCATATTGAACCGTTCAAATGGTCCGAGGATACCGCCAAGCTGCTTCCCGGTGTAGGAGAGAGTTTTCGCGGTTCCTCGGCGGCATTGCTGTTGGGTGTAGGACCGGCTCGTGCGTACGGTCCACCGTATGATGCCAGCAATGGGGTCCAGAGCGTGGGCGGAATTTACCGCCTGGTCCCCAAAGGGGCTTCCGGCGAGGGCAGAGAAGAAGTTCGAACCCCGCTTTGATGTCATCCACAACAGTAGTTTGAATTGATTGGACTTAATTCTCTCATACCAGTCCTCTCCCGAAGGCAATGTCCTTAAGTCGGGGAGGGTAAACGGGTAAGTATTGATGTTTTTTTCCCGGCTCAGGAGTGCATAATGAAGGGTCAATACAGCCGACGGAATTTCCTCGAAATGGGAACGGTAGCCGCTGTGGGGTTGACTGCCAATCGCGTGTAGGCCGGGCCGACTTGCGGCGAAGCGGCGGATAACCCGAATCGGACAATTCGCGTCGGACTCATTGGATCGGGCGGCAGGGGCCGGAGCCTCTTGGGCTGCGCACACACGCTGCACGGTGTCGAAGCGTGGTTGCGCACCCGGCGCCTTGGGTTCTTTCCTCATTCTTCCTGCAGGGAAATCCGTTACCCACCCGCGATTTCAATTGCCCAAGATTAGAGATGCCATGGGCTGCGCATTTCGCGGGCCAACATGCGATTGGCCTCTCGGTCATTCACAAATCGTTCCTTTTCGGGATTCCACTCCAGTTTCCGCCTGAGCAAGATTGCGATCTGGCTCAGGCAGCTGATGGACATGGAACGATGTGCGGTTTCCACAGGGCAAACGGTCTCTTTCCGGGTCTTGATACATTCCAGGAAATTGCCTTGATGATCTTTGCTTTCGTATAGATGAATCTCATTCGGGCCGATCTCTGTCTGAATCAGATTCTCAGGAACGGATCGGATGGCAGACCGGCGCACATGCACCCAGCCCTTCGTGCCGACAAATCGAATGCCATGTTCATACCGGTTCTCATCGGCGAAAATGCAGGTTACACCGTTCGCATATTTCAACTCCACAATCCACGCCGTTGCGGTATCGCAGAGACCGCCTTTGGGGAAGACCCCGACACCCTCAATTTCAACCGGGCCGGTATCATCGGTTCCGTTGCCCCATTGGGCGATATCGATATGGTGAATGCCCCACCCGGAAATAAAACCGAGAGAGTAATCCGAAATGTAATACCAGTAAGGAGTGATGCACCGCTTTTCGGTATACGGTTTCCAGGGCGCAGGGCCGAGCCAGAGATCGTAGTCGAATCCTTCCGGAATGGGCATTTCCGGCTGCATTTCGAGTTCCCCACTGGCGGGAGAACCGACTTCGATCACCCTCAGCTCGCCGAGATACCCGTTCAGGGCTAATTCGCAGGCAAGTCGGAACTTGGCATCGGAACGCTGCTGAGTGCCGTGCTGAAACACCCGCTTATGCTTTTTCACCGCGTCGCATATCGCGCGCCCTTCGGCGTGTGTCAGGCTGAGTGGTTTCTCCACATACATATCTTTACCTGCCTCGGCGGCGGCGATGCCGATCAGAACATGCCAATGATCCGGTGTGGCGATACAGACCGCGTCAATATCGTCGCGAGCGAGAAGGTCACGGAAGTGGTTGTAATCCTTGCAGCCTTTTTGTTCGTAATACGTATCCACAATTTCACAGGCTTCCAGCCTCCGGTTCCGAAACGGGTCGCAGACTGCTACAACCTGCGCCTCGGGATGTTTCAGAAAACTTTTCATCACGTCGGTTCCCCGGCCCCCGACACCGATCGAACCAATGGTGATCCGTTCACTGGGTGCGGGACGATCTCCTGTTCCCAGTACGGTGGAAGGCACGATAAACGGCGCGGTCAACGCTGTAGCGGTCATGCCTTTCAAAACAGACCTGCGGGTAGTTAAAAGTTTGCTGAGGTTTTTCATGGTGCACACCTGCCGACACAAGGATTCTTGAAACAGGAATTGTTTTTCCAGGGAGGAATGCTTGCACTCCAATCGCGCTTTGTCAATCGAAAAGGCGCTCTTATGCCGCGTCGCTGGTGTCAATAAAGGTGTCCATCACACCGCTTTCTCTCACCGGCATGATATCCGCCAGTTCATAATCCGTTGTGCCGTGACCCAGCCTCTCACATTCTCTGACCACGATATACGGGTCTTTGTATGGCCCATGAATCTGCTGAAACGGATGCCCCGCATTCGGCTGATGTTCCATGCAGCGGGGGAGATTCTCCGGAATCACTTTCAACTCGGCGACCTTATCCAGAACGGCCGTTTCAATGGCAACCGGATCGTCGGACCCGAACACGCCGATATCCGGCAGAACCGACATCCCCGTAAATCCGAAACAATCACAGACCGCCGTCAGCTGATTCGCGACACTCAGAAACACCCGCTTTTCCGGGGCAAAGGTCGATAATACAATGTCCACCGCGATTGCACACGCCTGTTGAAATGCCGCAAACGTATCGGGCCGAATCTCCAGGGAGCCTTGCGGGGCGATGTTCAGGCAGCGTTTGCATTGATTGCAGTTCTCAACATGCAGATGGAGTTCTCTCGGATCGTTCCTGTCTTCGATGATCCCGTTGAGGGGGCAGCTTTCGATGATCTTCTTGCGGGTCGCTTCATCCGGGCATTTTTCCGCAAACCAGTATTTTTTGTGATGACTGGTATCGTGAATCTTGCCGCGCGTTTCATAGACAAATCCCCCAAGCGCAAGATTTTTCATACACCCGCCGAAGCCGCAGCTCGGATGCCCCTTGATATGCGCGAGGTCGATCAGGAATGTGGCATCGTGCATGAACCCGCCCATTCCCCAACGGTCGATATTCATAAACGGACGTTCGTACCAATAGACATACTTTTCATTCGGCCCATCCGTCGGAACGATGGGGCATCCGACCGTCTCTGCTGTATACCCACGGGTGTGTGCCGTCAACACCGCCCGGGAGAGATCGCACACAAAGGGTTTGCCGCCACCCTGTTTCACGGCGTCCACCACCCTTCGTACAAAAACCGGATGGATCGTGGAATAACCGACATTTCCTCCCAGGTGCATTTTGATCGCAACCACCTCGTCTTTCACACGATCGCGGATTTGCAGTTTTTCGATGATGCGCTCCAGCTTGAAAGGAAGCGTTTCTTCGGGAACAAGTTGCGCCTGGTGGGCGCTTCCAAAATAGACTGTTGATGCCATTGTTTGTTTCTCCATGATGAAAGGTTAATGCCCTCTGCCCGGAGGATACCGTACAAAGTCGGATCATCGAGATAGGAAATCCGAAAGGGAACCCCACGCGGGAT
>JAKPRU010000010.1 GCA_029557025.1 Candidatus Omnitrophota bacterium
ATTCACTCCTATGGAGAACCATACTCGCCGAAACTGATGCCCCACCTGCATGAAATCGTCGGAGCAACATACACCGAGATCTTCGGCTCCATGCTGGAATTGATCCGCCGGCATCAGGCGAAGGGCAGTGAATCAATCATCGGTTTCAAAGAGGTTTGGGCAGATGAGTTTATTCCCGGCATAGCCCGAAGCGTGCCGACTGCAAAGTTCATTCAGATTATCCGCGACCCGCGAGCGGTCTGCGGCTCGAAAAATGTCTGCCCGCCTCGGTATCCCTGGCTGTTTCTGGCCCGGCAATGGCGGAAACTCACGGCCTTGGCCTGGAAATACCGGCAGCCGAACGCTCTCCTCGATAACCGCGTGTTCTGTATCCGTTATGAGGATCTGGTAACCGAGCCGAACCGGACAGCAACAGCGATCTGCGAGTTTCTCGGAATTGACTTCGCCCCCACAATGGTTGACCCCGGTTTATACGTCGACGGAAAGGGACAACCCTGGAAACAAAATACCTCCTACGGGGAAGGAAAACAACAGTTTGATCCCAGTTCGGTCGATAAATGGAGGAGGGTTTTGTCCCCACAGGAAATTGTTTTGATTGAGACGATTTGCGGACCCGAAATGTCGCTTCTGGATTATTCCCCCGATATTGCCGAACGGCGCTTTACACGGTCCCTGTTGCTTTCACCGCCACGTGTGGCCGACAGCGACCTTGCCGCGTGGACCCTGGACATTCTCCCGAACAATCCCCTTCACACAACTGTGGAGATGTCTAAAGAAACAATTCGCGAGCAATTGCTGAACGCCCGGAAAGATGAATTGGAGAACGTGTCTTCCGAAATCATCGAGGGAAGTTTTCTCTTCCCCGATCTGTTCGATAAACTGCGACAGATATCGCAAAAAATATCAGGATAATCATATCATGCAGGATTCCGGCTCGCGTTCAACTTTTAAGTACCCTTTTCCCCCGTCAATCCCGGTCGACCGCGCCCGAATGACGGCGCTGGTGAAAGATTACTGGTATCTTAACCGAACCGCCGTGAATCCCGATACGGATCGGTTTGTTGCTCACTTGCAGAAATCGCTGAATGCCTCTACCGTCGAGGCGAAAAGCGGCGAGATGTGTCTGACATGGCGCATTCCGAAATGCTGGCGTGTCCGACATGCGCGCCTGATGGATACACAAGGTCGCGTGATAGTCGATTTCGATTCTCGGCCGCTTGCACTGTGGACCCACTCCGTCTCTTACATAGGACGAATCAGCCGGGAGGAACTACTTGATAAACATATTTGCAGCGATCCCAGCCGCCCCGAAGAAAGCCCATATCATTACCGAAACGGTTATCGCTACGATGTCGAGGAATGGGGATTCAGCCTTCCCTATCGCCTCGTGGAACAGCTCACCGACCCATACTACGTGGTGGATATCGAGACGGAACTTGATAATGACGGAACACTCAAGGTTGTAGACGCATTTTTGCCGGGCCGGTATGAAGACACGATTTTTCTCATGGCACATACTTGCCATCGCGGCCTGGTCAGCGATGGGATTGCCAATGTCGCGGTTGCCTCGGAACTCTACTACTACCTGAACTCCCTTGAGAATCGCGCCTTCTCCTACCGCTTCCTGTTCGGACCCGAATACTTTGCTGCCGCCGCATACCTCGCCTGCGCACCAAAGGAAAATATCGAGCGACTCCGTTTCGGCATTTACCTGGACATGCTGAGCAGCCATGAGGGCCTCGGATTCCAGGAAACCATGCAAGGCGACTCCCGCCTGGATAAGATCCTTCGCAATGTCTTTCGCTCGCACACGATTACCTCTATCGAATGCACCTACCGCCAGCTGTGGGGTAATGATGAAATGTTCTATAATGGCCCCGGATTTACCATCCCCACCGCCGGATTGAGCCGGGGTATGCACCGGGAATATCATTACGACAGTGACAACCTCGAAAATATGAATGTCTATCACATGGTCGAAAGCGCCTGGATACTCCTGCGCGTCACCGAGGTGTTTGAAACCGACTATGTTCCAATCCGCCGTTATCCGGGACCTCTTTACCTTTACCAGTACAATCTTTATGTGGATCCCGCAAAATACCGTAAGGAGGCTCGACAGCTGGAGAAGATACAAACTTTGATTGACGGCGAGCGATCCGTAATGGATATCTCGGATGAACTCGACCTGGATTTCTTTTTCGTTCAGGATTTTTTAAACAAACTGGCGGAACTTGATCTACTGGAGAAACAACCGCGATTGCCCCGCGAGACGGATCGCGGAACGCTGCGTTTCACGAAATAACTGCTTTGACTCGAAAGGATCTCGTGGATGTCTCCGCTGCCGCGCGCCACATTCGATGAACTCGGACAAAAGAACTGGAATTACGCCGTCCGTCAATTCGACACTCCCAAACGAAGCACCGTCTTTTTCTGCGATTTTCTTGACGAAAAACAACGGATGAAGCCGGGACATCACCTGGTTGATTTTGGCGCCGGGGCAGGCGCAGTGCTTCACTATATGGCCGGACGGTACCCCGAAATCCGATTCACCGGAGTGGAACTCAATCCCGACCTCGTCGAATACGGCAACCGGCGCTTCCGCGAAGACCATCTCGATGACCGCTGCCGATTGATTCAGGGAGATTGTTACCGGCTCGACAAAAATGCCGTCGGGAATCCGGACGGGATCATCAGCATTCATACCATCATGTTCCTGAATGACATTGACGCCTTTATCAACGCCGTTACAGGTCTCCAGCCAAAGTGGTTCGCGGCGAACTCCCTGTTTTATGACGGCATGGTGGATGCCTTTGTGGAAATCCACGATTACACAGATACATTAAACAGCGGCGGACACAGTATCCGACCCTACAATTTCTTCTCAATCCCCCGTATTCGAGAGCGCTTCGAGAAGAAAGGGTATCCCCTATTCGACTCTGTCCCATTCGAGATCGATATGGATTTGCCGAAACCGGAGGATGGAGGAATGGGAACGTATACCGAGACCCTCGAGAACGGGAAGCGACTTCAAATTTCCGGTCCTTTGATCGTGTCTTGGTATTTTCTTTACGCCTCAAGGTAGAATCAGAGACGGCGGAAAGAACACGATTCGCTACAAAGAAAGGCTGAACAATGAGATACTGCGCGCGTTGCGTTTACCCGGAAAATGCCCGTCCGACGATTACCTTCGACGGGCAGGGAATCTGTAGCGGCTGCAAGGTACAGGAATCGAAGAAACATATCGACTGGCAAGGGCGAGAGAAGATGCTCCGCGAGATTCTCATCCACTACAAAGAAGAGGCGCACAGGACCGGGAACCTTTACGACTGCATTATCCCCGTATCCGGCGGGAAAGACAGTCATTATCAGGTGTATCTCGTCAAGGAAGTCTATGGCCTCAATCCGCTTCTGGTGACCTATAACCATACATTTAATACAAAGATCGGCATCCGCAATCTGAGCAATCTGGTTAAAGAATTTGGCTGCGACCTGATCCGCTTTACCGCCAATCCGGACTCTGTTCGCAAGATCGCGCGTTATATGGTCACGAAGATCGGAGATATCACCTGGCATTACCACGCCGGGATATTCACGTTTCCCTTTCACATAGCCGTGAAATATCGTATCCCACTGCTGATCTGGGGCGAGCACGGATACAGTGAAATGACCGGCATATTCCGCCTGGAGGACATTCCTGAATTCACTAAATGGTGTCGCCAGGAATATGAAATGCGCGGCTATGAGGTAGAGGACCTGATTAACGCGGAAAGCGGACTCACTCGCCGGGAGCTTGCTCCGTACATCTTCCCGTCGGATGAGGAAATCGAAGAAGTCGGAGTCCGCGGGATATTCATTGGAAACTATATTGAGTGGGACAGCCGCCGGCTGGCCGATATGCTGATGCGCGAGCACGGTTTCGAGATCGCACGCGGGAAACGTGATCGTACTTTCAGCCTGTACCATAAAATTGACGACCACGCAAATGACGTGCATGACTACCTCCGCTACCTGAAATTCGGCTACGGACGCGGGACGGATCACGCCAGCCTGGAAATCCGCGCCGGACGCATGACCCGTGAGGAAGGCATCGAGATGGTGCGACAATACGATCACGTACGGCCGTCGTCCCTTGATGTTTATCTTGACTTCCTGGGAATGACGGAAGCCGAATTGGAGTCGGCGATTGAGAAAGATCGCGATCCCGCTATTTGGGAAAAGAACTCCAGCGGGAAATGGACCCTCAAGGATTCTGTAGTAAACCATGTAGATGACGAGCAGGTCGAGGCAGCCCGCCTCCCGCTGGTTCCCGAAGATGACCGGACATTCGGAAGAAATAACCGTCACTTATATTATTCCGACAAGTTCCAACCGCTTGCGCCGTCGGAGCGACGAGGTGTTTCCCGCGATTCGGAAGAGGGGTTTATTATCCTCTGATCTCCCGGAGTTCATGGAACAATCATGGTAGAGAAGAAAACTCTGTTGATCCGCGCGGACGCTACGCCTGAAATGGGCAGCGGGCATGTAATGCGCTGCCTTGCATTGGCGCAGGCCTGGAAGCGAATCGGCGGAAAATCCCTGTTCGTATCCGCTGCTGTACCAGATATGCTTGCGGACAGACTTCG
>JAKPRU010000015.1 GCA_029557025.1 Candidatus Omnitrophota bacterium
TCCCTGTCCCGGATAGTAGGACCCTTGTCTCTGTTTCAAACCAGCTTCCGGGAGATTGATCTTCCCGGAGGAAGCTGGAGCAACAGAAGCGCAACGGATGGTGGAGAAACCTTTGAAAGGTTGAAAACCACTCCTCACCGAACCGGAAAGACATCGGCCCGAGGTCCGTCGATAATCAAGACAAGAGTGCCTGCTGCGGGACCGTCAGTCAGGGCGAATCCATACAAGGCCACCCGACTACTCGGATAAGTCCGCCCAAACCTGACGGATCCCCCAGGCAATTATGGAAATAAGCGGGCCGGTCTCTGTACCCGTCCCGCACGAGAATAAAAGCGCCGGTGTCTCCGGATTCCGGTGCGCATCCGAAAACCAAATCATATCGGGAGGAATCGGCAATGAAATCCATGACGATTCTGAGAACAATTCGATGCCGGATCCTTCGCCGATGGCGCGCCCTGGGCTTTCGTCCCTTCGGGTTCGCCTGATGGCGAGGATTGAAACAGGAGTGGACGGCTGTCCATTCCGGACAAGTACTTCGGAGAGAACTATCTCATAGGCAATCCGGTGTTCCGTCGCGAGGACTTCTGTGCCTCAACGGTTTCGGATTCGGAAAAGGAACGATGAGCCCAGCCAGACCTGCGCACCCAAGAAAAAGGTCATCCTCGCCGCCCGGTGTCGGGTGGCCTACATCCTGGCTGCGGAATCCTCTACCGACCCGACCCGGCCGAGCCGAATGCGGCCCGGTTCACAAGACTTCGGATGAAGAACCATCCGATATGAAGACAGAACAGCCCCGGCACGGATGTACCCACGGGTATGTCCCGGATCCAGGACATCACTCGGTCTCTGGATCCGGTGCAGATAACCGCCAGAGTGACCTGCACGAGCTGCCGGATGTCCATGGAGAGAATCAGAATGACCGGTAGTGGGTTCAGCGGTAGCGCGCAACGGGGGAGGTGTTCCCCTTACCCCAACCCTCTCCCGGAGAACGTGGCGAGACGATGTGTCTGTCATGACCGCTCTCCCGATCCCCCGAGGCAGGCCATGGCGTCCATTGTGTCCGCTGGAGTCCACCTTCGGCTCTTCG
>JAKPRU010000019.1 GCA_029557025.1 Candidatus Omnitrophota bacterium
GACATGCTGAATCAGGCGCTTAGCGCGTAAGGATTAAAATGCATACGTATAAATATGAAATGAGAGATGCCGGCGGAAATATCAGCACGGGAATGGTGCAGGCGGATTCGCTGTCGCAAGCCAGCGCCGCCGTTTCCGGACAGGGAGGATATCTACTGAATATCGCCCCGGCAAACGGCATGCAAAAAGCCCAGAATCTTCTGGAAGGGTTGCGAAACATCCGGGTGGAATCCGGACCGAGCCTGAAGGATGTACTCAACTTCACGAACCAGCTGGCCGTCATGATCAAGGCGGGCATCAATGTGCGTACGGCCATCGCCGGAATCGCCGAACAGGTCTCCAACGCCAAATTCAAAGAAATCCTCATGGAGATCAAGGATAACGTGGAATCCGGACAGCCGTTTTCCGAGGCGCTGGCCAGGCATCCTAAAATCTTCAGCCCGTTATACGTCAACATGGTTCGAGCCTCGGAAATGTCCGGAAATTTCGCTCATATGCTGGAGCGTATCGTCAGTTACCTGACCCAGCAGATCGAAACCCGGAGCATGATCCGCGGAGCGATGGTCTATCCGACCATTATTGCCGTAACGGCCATAGGAACGACGATTTTCCTGCTGACGTTCGTCCTGCCGAAGTTCACCACCATGTTTGAAGGCAAGGAACATCTTCTCCCCGGCCCGACAACGTTCCTGATGAACCTGAGCTACTTCCTGCGAACCTACTGGTACGCCATCATCGTGTTCATCGGATGTGTGACCACGGGAATGGTTTTTTGGGTTCGGACCCCCACCGGGCGGGATTGCTGGGACCGGTTCAAACTGAAAATCCCGCTGTTTAAATCCATGCTGCGCGCGTTATATATCACGCGCGGCCTCAACACGATGGGCGAAATGATCAACGCGGGCGTCCCCATGCTGGACACCCTGAAAATAACCGCCGACGTCTCCGGGCATTCGCAGTATAAAAAAATGTGGGATGACGTCTGCGTATCCGTCCAGCAGGGAAACAAGATTTCTTCCCAGCTGGGCCACTATGAACTGCTCCCGAGCAACGTAGTGCAAATGATTTCGGCTGGGGAAGAATCCGGAAAACTGGGCGAAGTCATGAGAGACATCGCCGATTTTTACGCGAAGGAACTCAAGGCGACCATCAAGGCCGTAACCTCCATGATCGAACCGTTGATGATCGTTATCATGGGTGTGGTCGTCGGATTTATCGCCATGAGCATTATTCTTCCGATCTTCAAAATGTCCAGCCTGGTCAAATCATAAGGAGAAACACGAGGTGAACTGATGCGAAACAGAACCGTCTACGGCCAAGCCCGCCATTTACGAGGAGGACACGCCGGAAACCTTGCCAAGAACCATGCGTTCACGCTGATCGAAGCAATGGTCGCCACCGTCATCCTGGGAATGGGCGTCGCCGCGGTCGTTGTTTCGCTCGGTTCAGGAAGCCGGATCAATCAGTCGGGCAGAGACATTACCCAGGCGACTCTCCTGGCGCAGAATATCCGCGAATGGACTCTGCAACTTCCGTTCAGCGACCCGGATCTCCTCAGTCTCGATGATTTGGCGAACGTTACCTATAGCCCTCCCCGCGACGGAAGCGGAAACGCGATGAGCGGCATGGGAGAATGGTCCCAGACCATCACCCTGAGTTGGCGGGA
>JAKPRU010000028.1 GCA_029557025.1 Candidatus Omnitrophota bacterium
TCCCTGTAACATCCAGGATGGTGTGAAACCTTTGCTGTGCTTCCTGCAGTTCCGCCGTGCGCACCGATACCTGTCTCTCCAGTTCCGCGCCACGATTGCTCAGGAAGAGGACGAAGACAGTCAGCGCCACTGTGATAAACAGTCCCATGAGGCCCGCCACCCATCCGGCCCGCGCCGGATTCGCCTCGAAAAACGTCGGCGTCGGATAAACCACCAGGAGATAGGTGTCGTTGAAAACCAACAGCGGGTAAATCATCGAAAAATCCGTATACTTTGGCTGCGGTATTTCCCCGGGGATCCGATGAATCTCAGCATGTTTGCGCAGTGAGGAAGCCAGGAACCGGGGCGGAATGCCCGGCTGCGCCTCCAGCAAGTCCACAATCGTGTGTACATCCTCACGGTCGAACGGATTCAGAACACGAGTCAGCATGTCCTGCGGACAGATCACCCCAAGGACAAATCCGCGCAGAGAGAAAGACGCTGTGTTGGGACTTGCCTCCCCGCTCGCCTTGGACGACGGAGAATAAATGGGATAAAAAAGAAACAGCGTTTTGAGTCCCCCGGTCGCCTGGAACGACTCCGTGGATTCTGTGATGATAGGCAGTCCGGTCCCGGCGGCCTCCTCCATCGCGGCGCGATAGCGTGGATCGGAGCCGAAATTGTAGCCCAGTATAGGCTCATTCCCCCGTACCGGTTCCACATATAAAGCCGGGTAATAAAAATCCCGTCCCGGTGCAGGCAGGGATTCGCCATTGTCTCCCTTCTCATAAATAACAAATTCCGGAAATCCTCCATCCCGGATTTCCCTTTCCCAGTTCTCTCTGGAATGTGCAGGAACAACGGGAATCCACATAAGGGCTTGGAGATTTCGGTTTCCCACAAGTGAACGAGTATAGGAGTGAAACGCCCGACGATCGACATGCTCATCAGCCTCGAAAAAACCGCTGATTTGAGTCATGCAGGCTCGGATTTCATCGAGGGCTCCCCGAACATTGACCATCTCCGCAAAGGCCAGCGGCTTGAACACCTCCCTTCTGGAACTCACCTGATCCTGGTGAAGCGCCCACGCCGCGATTCCTGTCAACAGAATGCCCAATGCGGCAGTCAGGCACGCTTCCGTGTAATGCAACCGATGCCTGGCCGGAAATCGATTCCGCAAAAACAGCGTCGCAATGCCGCCCAGGAGAGTCAATCCAAGCGCCAGAGTGAAAAGAATGGGAGTGCGCCGCGCACTGTCAATCGCTTTCCGCCATTCCCCGGCTTCAACGTCTATCCCGATAACGAGAAGAACCTCATTCGTATCGGGATCCAGCACCGGCGCCTGGGCGGAAACAAAGGTCCCGTATTCATCCGTCGCAGGGCCTTGCACCAACGGGATTCCGGTTTCGAAAATTTGAAAATCCAATTCAGAGGGTTTTTTATAGACTGTTCCCGGCGGAGAGGCCAATGGATCATCTTCATCGAGGCTTTCCGGCCCGAAGACAATGTTTCCATCCCGCAGGGCCATGCTGTAAAGACTGCGGAATCCGATCGCCTCTGCGTATGCCTTCATTTGGCTGCACAGACGCCGATAAACAGGATTCGTTTTATCGGCTTCCGAGAAGGACAGAGATTTGACCCATTCGGGATTGATCACCCGAGCGATAGCCTCCGCTTGGGTAAGCAGGTCTCCACGCATGGCGCCATCCACGACTTTTTCCCGCCAGTCGGCCACCCACCGACCTCCGATCACTGTTGCGAACATCGCAAGCAGGAATGCAACGACCAACCGTTTCGGAATAGAGTTCATTTCGATACTCCTACCTGGGCGGATTCGCGAGACCATATCCCCACCTATATTACCACATCCCGATGCCCCGCCCGGAATGGACGGAGTACTCCCAAAGTCAAAAAAAGACGATTTAAAAATTTGTTGGAAAGTGGAGAACCTCAACGGAGAAGAACGGGAAAGCGCCACGGAAGTTCTGAGCAAAGAAACTCGCAAATGATAGAGTGTGCCCGAAACAACATCAAATACCGGGTGGCTTACAAAACAACACGGTTCC
>JAKPRU010000031.1 GCA_029557025.1 Candidatus Omnitrophota bacterium
CATTGTTGCGTTGTTGTTCGCATGGGGGAAACGTCAGGGCTATGCGGTGATGGGATTACTGATCTGCCTGGTGTTTTTCTCCACCGGTCCCGGTCACAGCACCTTGCTCTGGAAAAGCTGGCTGACCGCAATTTGTGCGATTGTTTTTCATCTGGCGACTCTTCACGCGCTTCATGGGTATCTGCATCAACCTGCGGGTTTCCGGTTGTTTGAAACCGCCCTTTTTTTTCTGCTTGCCTCCTTCTCCAAGGAATCGGCTTTGTTCTGTCTTCCATTCACAACATCGGCGTTGATCCTCTGCACAGAGAATGTCTCTCGAAAGACCAGGAAGAATCTGCTGATCGGGGTATTCCTTCTGGCCGGGGTAGTGATTCTCAGCACGGCCACTCTAAAAGGAATGTTTGTGCGTCGAAGTGCGATGCTGCTGGATCTGCAAAGCATGTTCTATCACAGCTCTTTGTTTGCTTATAGCTTGTGGAGTCCGGCTCACTGGAGCGAGAGCCATTCGGCTCTCAAGATTATTGGGTTGATTGCGGTCACGGGGCATTTTCTGATGGCGGGAAGAGGGGGGAGTTGGCGGTTTGGCCTGATGGTTCTGGCATCGGTCGGGGGATATTTTGGGGCACGATCCCTGGATGTGGAGCCGATGCCCGCGCAATCCCTGGGGCTGATTATCTATCTGCACGGTCTCTGGCTTTCTCCAAAGTGGCGGGATCTTGCGATGCCGCTGATTTGGCTGATGACCGCGTTTTGGCCCTTGCCGGTCTTGCGGACACAGGCCGGGGGCTATGCGGCAGATGCCGGTGCGGCTTTCTCACTGGTCTTGGGAATGGCGACGTTTTATACCGTCAAAGAGGCGGTTGGTTTCAAAATATCGAGGATACGCTTCTTAAAACCGGCCTGTGTTGCTGCCGGCATCGGACTTCCCCTTCTGCTGTTTCCCATTGCGATGAGTGTGTCGTTCCGGGACCTTTTCGGCTGGGCAACTTACGGCGAGGTCTCTTTTCACAACAATACAAAAGTGATCCACGACCGCGCGCTGGATGATCTGATTCCGTTTCTGATCTGGCAGAACGTGTATTTCCGGCTGGGGGACAGAACCTCATTCGAGACGGATTTTGCGTTGAGTTTGATCGACAAGAAATTGTTTAACGTGCATGTAACAGGGCCTCCATCCGAGAATAGCTACCGGTTGGAAGCGTATTCGGGGGCGAATTACCATATTCGCCCGGAGGATGACCCGCTGGATGTCTGGCTTCCGGCAGAAGTCGGTCCGCCTCCCGCCGGGTGTTTTGACGATCCCTATTTTGTGCCGGAACGATGGCATATCCAAATCCTGAGCACCTGTGATGTTACAGATGGATGGACTCCACTGCAGGAATATAGAAAGGACATTTATCCGATCGGACAAGGACTCGGCCATGTCGTTCATGACTTCAAACCGTCGATGGGACAGATCAACCTGGCCTTTCGAACTTCGATCAAGTTGACTGTTCCAGACCGGGGGAATGAGTTTGTGCTGACGTTCTGGCTGCTCACTACGCGCTGGGATTGGGTGGAGTCCGTCTCTACCGAGGCGCTGTATCGAGGCCGACGGTATGCCTGGATGGAGGTTACGCCGAAAACCGTGAACTCCTTGTATGATTGGCGTCGTGTGCTTCTTCGAGGCACACAGGCCACGATGACCGAGGAACCGGGGGCGGGAAATCCTTTCGATCTCCGTATCCATGTCGTTTCTCGCCAAGCCCCGGATGGATTAGGCGGTATACTGTGCGTAGATGAAATCCGCATCGCGGTTCCGAAAGAGACCAACTGATGCCGGGAAGAATCGGGAACCATGCTTGACAGCCCCGCCGGGTTGGGTAGGATATTGGCACAATATAAGAGTATTCAGGGATGCGCCTGCACGAACTCAATCAGGGAAACAAAGATTAGAGAACATCCGCCATGGAAACAAGAAACGAAATGAATCGCAGACAGTTTATTGCGCAAACCGCCAAGACGGCGGCGGGAGTCGGTTTGGCGGTCGCCGCCGGTCCGGCAATCAATGTCCTCGGCGCGAATTCCATGATCAATATCGGAGTCCTGGGACCGGGAAGCCGGGGACAGCACCTGATGAGCCAACTCTCGAAAATTGACGACAAACAGGTCCGGATTGTAGCCATCGCGGATATTTTTGACGGATCCTGGCGGGATAAGGCATTAGCAATCGCCGAAGAGCGGTTTGAAGGTCGCGCCCCCAAGGAAATTGCAGTCTACAAACATTACGAACCCCTGTTCGCGGACAAAAATGTCGATGCGGTCATTATCGCCACGCCGGAACACAGCCACCCCCGTCACCTGATCGCAGCCTGCAAAGCGGGCAAGGATGTGTATTGCGAAAAACCTATGCTGCATCACTGGAAAGAAGGGGATGATATCCTGAAAACGGCACAGAGTACCAACCGGATCGTGCAAATCGGCACCCAGCGACGAAGCCTGCCGGTTTACAAAAAAGCCCAGGAATTGATTGAAGCCGGGACCATCGGCAAAGTCACACAAGTGCACGGATTCTGGCACCGCAATTTCAACCCGAATCAACCCGGCGCCGCTTGGCGCAGGACCATCCCGCCCGATCTCGAAGAAAGCAAAGTCGATTGGAAGGAGTTCCTTGGCACGGCCCCGTCCGTTCCATTCAGCAAAGAACGGTATTGTCACTGGCGCTGCTATTGGGATTATTCCAATGGAATCGGCAGCGACCTGATGGTCCACCAGATCGACGCAACCATTATGGTAATGAAAGCACAAATGCCGAACACCGTGGTGGCCAGCGGGAACATTTATCGGTGGGATGACGGCCGTACAACCTGTGACACCTGGAGCACCATCATGGAGTATCCGGGATTCCAGTTCAATTACAGCAGCATCTTCGGCAACCAGTCCATCGACTGCGGCGAGAAGTTCTACGGGACAGATGGAACCATTTGGATCGACGGGAACAACGCGCAGAACGGCCTGAAAATCATCCCGGAACCCGATAAAATCCGCACCCGGGATGTCGAAGCAGTCGAAATCCCCAACGAATACGGCGGCGAGGGCCAGGCAGACATGCTTCACATCGCAAACTGGGTAGAATGTATGAGATCCCGCCAGAAACCCAACTGCGACCCGCAGGACGGATTTTACGGCGCGGCCGCCGCCTCGATGGCCGTCATCTCCTATTTTGAAGGCCGTCGGGTCCGCTGGGATGCAGAACGTCAGGAGGTAGTCTGATCCGGACTCCTCCGAACTCGAAAAAGGGATCTCCAATTGTGGTCCCTCTTTTGCGTAAAACAGCCGTGCTACGGTTGTATTGAGAATTTTATGGGATATAATCCCAGTAATTAAAGTCGAAACAAGGAGTCTTCGTATGAGCAGGAAAGGATTTACTTTGATCGAGCTTTTGATCGTAGTCGCCATTATCGGCATTCTGGCAGCCATCGCGGTTCCGAATTTTATGAATGCACAAATTCGTGCCAAGGTCAGCCGGTCCCAAGCAAACGAGAACGCTCTCTATAAAGCCATGATGATGTATGTTTTGGATCGAAATGCCGTTCCGAAACACGAGGACACGGCCACCCAGCACAACCGGTTCACCACGCCCATTGCCTATATCAGCGCTCCGGTCCAGGATGTCTTTCAGCAGCAGAACTGGACCCAGGGTGGAATAGACACGATCAAGTTTTGGTTCGGATTGCACCACAACGAACCGTGGTCGCTTCTTTCCGGGTACTTCTCGGGGCCACAGAAGGGCTATTATACCGAGCAAGCGAAAAAATTCGGTTTCATGATCCGTGGCGTCGGCCCGGATTTACACCAGAGCGACGTAGATTACGATCCCTCCAACGGTGTCAAGAGCGAGGGAGATATTAACTTGCTCTTCCCACGGTTCGGCAAGAAAGACGACCTCGAAGGCTGAGCATAAAATAGCCCAAATCAGGGAGGGGCGGCACACACGTGACCCCTCCCTTTGTTTTTCTTCCCCAATTCACTTCCGCCTGTAAAAGGAAAATGTGACCGGCTCGGCGTTCCTGGCGGAGATAGTCACTTTGATCTCATCCAGACCGAGGTCCAACGGGCGGATTGTCAGCAACCGGGCACTGTCGGGCGGGATATCGAAATCCTGATCACTTGCCTCAGCGGCATCGGGCGGGTCACACTCCAGCCGAACCCCGTAAAGGAAACTTTTCCCGAAGGACCGAATCGTTGCACGCCATGGGCCGGCATCTTCCGCAAACGTAATCACATGAAGTTCGGCAGTAGGTAATTCGACCTCGGAGGGAGCAACGCAGAATAATGTATCATGTAAAGCGTGTGGCAATCGGGGATCTCGCGGGGTTGCCGGAACCGGCTTTCCAAACACTTCCCCAAGAGCCATCTTGGTCAGTTCGGCGATAGCAAACGGTTCTCCCGCTATTCCGCCCAGCACTTTCAGATCACCCTTTTTGAACGCCTGCTCCGACCAGGACTCCGGCGTAGAGGACCAGACCAGGGCCGCCGATCCCGATGGAACTGTCAGCAGGGCAACCGAGCGCCGATCTCCCCCCTCAGGCTTCAGCGCATCGAACACGGTAACGGCTCCCGATATCGGCTCCAGGCTGGAATTGATAACCCACGCCTCGAATCGATCATTCGCCCGTCGAAGGGTTAACAATTGCGGCTGCCAGGAATTTCGTACGGTCCAGAAACCTGATGTGGGGCGGTCCATCACATCCATCAGCGAGGGCCGGGCGCCGGGCCACAACGCGCGGATTGAGCCGGTGATCAACTGCCCGCACGAGGGGGAAGCCAAGCGAATCTCCTCGATAGCCGCCTGATATCGCTCCGCCGGCGGGACAGGTATTTCCGCAGCGGGAGTAACTCCCTTCGGAAACCCGGAAGCCGGAACGGGAGATATCCCCGTGTCAGGGAACTGCG